>JACRMZ010000022.1 GCA_016219455.1 Candidatus Aenigmatarchaeota archaeon | reverse complement strand
CAGAGGAAGCGTTGTTTTTGACAAAGTTTGCATCCAAAGTGACGATAATACACAGGAAAGGGGAGATGCGCGCAAGCAAAATAATGCAGGAACGCGTCAGGAAAAACGGAAAAATATCGTTTATCTGGGACACTGAGATAACAGAGATACTGGGGGAAAGCGGCGTGACTGGCGCAAGGGTAAAAAACGTCAAGACTGGCGCCGTATCAGATTTCAAGTGCAACGGCATCTTTGTTGCAATAGGGCATGAGCCCAACACGCGGTTTTTGAAAGGGGCAATACAGCTTGATGAAAAGGGTTATGTCTCTGTAAAAAAGCATACCATGACCTCTGTCGATGGGGTGTTTGCAGCAGGCGACGTCGTAGACCACAGGTACAGGCAGGCCGTTACTGCCGCTGCAGACGGCTGCCGCGCGGCAATCGACGCCGAAAAATGGCTCGAGGAAAAGGGCCTGGTTTAGCTCCCTTTTGCGGCGGCGTTCGTGATCTTTTTCAGTAGACTTCTTTCAAAGCTTCCATACCTGTCGTGGTCGTAGGCGTTTCTCCATATTATGTCGTTGTAAATAGAGAGCGCGCCCTTTCTTGCCAATGGGTCAGTTATTTTGTCATGAGCTTTCCATATTGCATTGTACTCCTCGCGGTTCATGTTATGATTCGCATAGGCATCCTTTGTTTTGTACCAAAAGTCGTACATCCCTGTCGGCTTAACCATTTCCTGGCTGAGGTATGACTCCTCATCTGTTGCGTGTATTGACTCGACACCAGTGCTTTTGTGTGTGTGGATGAAGCCCTTTTTGTTTGCAACGCCCAGGAAATAGCCGATACCGCTTTGCTTGTCTGTTTTGCTGAGTTCATTGTATGAGCCAAGTATCTTCATCCCTTCGTCGTGCGTTAGCTTCTTGTCTAAATATGATTTGTCAACGATACCCATGAACTCGTCAAATTTTGTGTGGTTCGCGTATTCAACCACAGGCGCAATCGCAAAGATTGATGCGAACGCGCTTCCCAATGCGCTTGCAAGGGAACCCACTATCTTGTCTTCCGCCGTTCCGTAGGAAACGGAATCTTCATTGTGCGAATCAAAAACTTTCTTGTACATCCCACCACCCCTTACGTTAACCCACCAAAATAAAGAGAACATAACAAGGGATAAATATGTGAGATTTTTAACCCTTTGGAAGTTTTTATTTCTTCAGAATCGACTTGGCAATCAGAGAAACAACGATGGCTAGGCCTGCGACAATTATGATAATGCCGTAGTTGTTTCCTTTTTGTTCCTCGGCCTTTTGCTCCTTTACAATGATTTCAAAGGATGCGTTTGCAGGTGCAAATTCCCATCCCTTGTAATGCTCTGAAGGCTTCACAGAAACAACGACTTTGTAAGTTCCAGGCGAGGCGAATGTATGGAGCATGGAAAAGTCGTCGTTGTGCGTATGAAGGTAATAGTCTTTCACAATAGTGACGTTGTCTTTCAAAATGTCAACGTAGCCGTCTATGTGAGTGACAACGTCGTTGTTTAGCCCCCGGAAACTAAAGCTGATTATTTCCAGTTTGCCTGAATGAACATCGGAAGGCTGAATATCCATTGTTGCAATCAGGTCGCCCGCCTTGGATTCTGTGCCGTATACTTGCGAAATCAGGAGCAGGAACGCTATGGCAAAAACGGCTTTCATAACTAGGCACTCAGAAGGGATTTGAACGATTCTTCCCATTGCTCCTTTGAAAAGACGCCTGCGTTTTTGAATGAAACCTTCCTCTCGTTTGATATGCCATATTTAGTGCTTGTCTGGAGAGGATAGTATTTTTTTAGCATGTCGCCGTCAACGATGAAAAATGCGTTTTCCATTTTCTCAAAGCCGTGGCGTTTGATGTAGTCGGAAATCTCGCCTTTGCCCTCTTTCGGGTCGACGTTTACGGCTATGAACGCCACCTTGCCCTTGTAGTCACCGTAGATAGTGTCAATCGACTTGAAGTTCTGGAGGCACGTTCCGCACCATGTTGCCCAGAAGTAAACGACTATTGGTTTTCCTTCAAGGTCCTTGGAGTCGACTGTTTTCCCAGTGTAATGGGTCGCTTTGAAGGCTGGCGCGCTTTCCCCCTGCTTGGGCCCGGGATCCAAAAGCTTAAGAGATTCACTGAGGCTGACAGAGCTATAAGCCTTTACCTGGGGGGCGCTTTGCTGGAAAGATACAATAAGGCCGATTAGAATCAGGATGCAGCCGATTGCCAAAAGTTTTGCTGTACTCTTCTTCAGCACTATTTCCATATCTAACTCTGGGATTCCTGGGCCGCCTTCACAGTTTCGATTACCATGTTCCTCGGGAACCACACGGCTTTCCATCTTAGGACTTCCCTGACTACCTGCGCATCGGTGTAATCCGTGTTTTGTATCAGCCACATCGCTATCCCCTGCGCCGCGGGGTTGTGCTTGCATCCGCATTTCAATTGCCCCTGGTACGTTATCCCCACAGGCCCGACGCTGCAGCAGAACTCGCACGATATCCCGAGGGGCTTTGTCGCAAGATTAATGTATCTATTTGCCTGCTCCGGCGTAAGCTTCGTTGTTTGGTATACCTGAACCCACACCAGAAGGCTTTTTTCCCCGTCCCCGTATGATACAGGAAGCTTTGATGCATATTCAGGTACTCCAGTAGGTATGACAATCGCCATCGCATCTTCAGCGCTTTTTATTTTTTCCACAGGATAAAGCGCCTTTATCGAGTCCTTTGTTGACTGTATCGCGTTTATGTCGAATGGCTTTTCCACAGCGGAAACGGCAAACCCAGTAACGCCGTTCATCACAATTGATATGTGAAATGCCAGTATGACAATAGAGACGAACAGAAGCGCAAAAAGCGCCACGCTTGAATCCAATTTTATCTTTACCGTTTCTTCCCCCATTATGACACCACTTTGCCTGCCTTAAGGTCCATGTACGCTCCAGTTGATTTCATTTCCTCGACCTTCCTGAAGACGAACCAGCCGTCTTGTTCCACAGTGCCGACTTGGGGCCACACCTGGACTAGATGCGGATATTCTTTGCCGTTTGGCGAAATAAGGATTGTCGGGACTTTCTCAATGCCGTATTTTTTCACAAGCCCTTTTCCTTCATTGGATGAAACGTCATAGGTCTTTTCTTCGCCAACGACAACGAAGAAGTTAGGGAGTACGCTTTTGTGGGCATTGACATCATAGCAGCCTGTGCACGATTTATCAGTCAGCATTACAAGCGTCACAAGGCCGGAGATGCTTCCAGAACCAGTGTCCCTGTATGGCGGGAGTACAGGCTGGGCTATGTGCCACGTGGCCCGTGTAGTCGCGCCAAGCTGATTGAGGAATGAGACTGCGTTTCCGTACAGCGTGACTTCATCTGAAATAAGGATTGCCGGGATTTTGGTTATGCCAAGCGAAGCAACGAGTGCCTTTGCCTCTGGCGACGAATAATCAAGGATTTTCTCATCGGAGAACTTGACTCCATAGTTTTTGAGCTGGAGCGATATCGAGTTTATGTCAAAGCATTTGGGGCAACCAGAGTCCTTTATTATAATCGATTTTACGCCGCCAACTACTGCCCCCCTTTCGGTGCTGTAGAACGGGGGAGTCTGCTTGTTCAGCACGAACGCGCCTTTTATTATTTCCCCGTACTTGGAGCCCATCTGGCCCCATGACGATTTGACGTTGTCCTTATCAATCTCGCCGGTTATGATGGCTGACGGAAGTTTTGTTATTGAGTATTTTGATATCAATTCCTTCCCTTCCTGGGATTCTGAGTCAACTTCGCGTTCCTTGACAACCTTTATGTTGAGGTTCCGTATCTGGTCGAGCGCCGCGTTGACGTTGTAGCATCCATCGCACTGCTTGGTGATTTTTGTTATTTCAATCATTGCAGGCTGCTTTGCCTGCTCTGCGGCGGCAATCTTCCCTGTTATGCCTGATATCATGTAGAAGTTGAATGCATAGAGAAGGAACAATATTATTGAAAGAGCCACGACTGATTTTGACGAAAACAGATTTTTTTGCTCTGCGGCTCCTTCCATATTGACCATTAAGCTTAGCAGCCGCCTACCATGTTTGGAAGGTCCTGAAGATTGAGTTTCGGCGTTTCGCCTGGAGTGCCGGAAGGCGCATTGCTTGCAGAAGGTATCTGGCTCGAAACGCTTGATACGCTCTTGCCGCTGAGACCCATTAGCTGGAATGCCTGCACGGCTGCTATCAAAACAAGAACTGACAGCAACGCAACCACAAGAGTTTCCTTTTGGACGTTCATCAAATCACCTCAGCATTATAACTTGTTAATAATAATGCAAATCGTATAAATACTTCCGTCGGTGTCACCGCAGTTCGAACGACGAAATGACCATTTTCATGACCTCTGATGTCCCTTCCCCGATGGTGGCCAGTTTCACGTCTCTCCAATGCCTTTCGACGTCGTATTCCGTGAGGTAACCATAGCCGCCGTGTAGCTTCGCCTGCGATGCCTGGCTTGCAAACTGTTTTCCCATATCCCGGAGACGCGCAGCGTAATATGTCATCAGCCGCGATGCGTTTATGGAGGTGTACATGTCTGCAAACTTGAACTGTATTGCCTGGAAGTTTGAAATTGGCTGGTTGAACTGTTTTCGTTCCTTCGAGTACTTCAGCGCCTTCTCGTACGCTGCCTGCGCTATCCCAACTGAATATGATCCAATTGTAATCCTTCCGGAATTGAGCATCAGTTTTGCGTATTCAAACCCCTTTCCTTCCTCGCCGACAATGTTTGCTTTTGGAACGTGGCAGTCTTCAAAAACGACTTCGCATGTCCGCGATGCCTTGAGGCCCATTTTTTTCATGGGCTTTGAGACTTTGACGCCATTGCCGTTGTCAACAATGAATGCCGAATGTTTGCCGTGCGTCTTTGCAATAACAAAATACACATCGGCCTCTCCGGCATTCGTTATGAACATCTTGCTTCCGTTCACGACGTAGTCACTACCTTTTAACTCAGCGCGTGTTTCCATCATACCCGCATCGCTGCCGGAGTTCGCCTCTGTGAGCGCGAAGGACGCTATTTTTCCGCCTTCTATGAGGCCCGGGAGATATTTCAGCCTCTGTTCCTCGGAGCCGTAATTGAAAATCCCGTTGCAGCATGTGTTATGGATGGCGATGCTCAGTGCCGTTGACGCGCATGCCTTTGAGACCATTTCGAGTGCCGCAATGTAGAGAAGGAACGGGTAGCCGAGGCCGCCGTATTTCTCAGGGAAGGACATCTTCATTACACCAAGATCAAAAAGTTTCTCTATGTTTTTCCTCGGGAACTCTTCTTTCTTTTCAAGTTCCCGTGCCTTTGGCGCAATCTCGTTTTCGCAAAGCTCGCCTATGCTTTCAAGGACCATGTGATACTCTTCGTTATTCCCAAGAAACGTCTCAATCAGGCTTCTCTGTTCTTTAGTGTAATACATGCCAAGACTGCTTCGGGAAAGGATAAATGCCTTTGACATTGCGTAACTATTACAAAAAAAGTAACTCACGTTTTGAGCCAATTGTCTCCCAATTTCGGTTCTAAAACAGCCGAATTCATCATAAATTATGGGAGTAAACTAACAAAACGAAAAATATATATATCATAACATATAGGTAGTATGTGCAGCTTATCTGCGACATTTGCGGAGTTTTGATAGGCGCTACGAATATCGGTTTCGTGAGGCACCCTGTCAGCACTGAAGAGAAAGCGACTATGAAGTGCAAGACATGCCACACTACCCGTAAGCGCCACAAGAGACAATCCAGCTACATGTTCCTCAAGTAGTTTTGTCATTTTGTAAAGCAGGGGGCGTTAAAGTAATTTTTGCGCTCCCGCGAATCCGGTTTCTTATTTCTTTTTCCTTCCAACTTGTTTGAAAAATAAGCAGGAATTTAACGGTGTTATGGGGACTCAAAAGCACGTTTTTTAAAATCCCAGGCGTATCTGGAAGGAAACAATCTTGGAGCTTTGCTGCAAAGTCAATTGGAATCCAAAACAAACTTCGGAACAACTCCAAGTCTGATGTAACGTTCACGCGTCTCCTTTGGGATAGAGGAGAAGTTGCCTATTATTCCCCTGCATCTTTTCTTGCCGCAGTCGCACTCCATTTCCCAGCCGTCTTTGACGTCCGTGGAATAATCGAATGTTATCTCCTCGTCACCGGAAATATCCTTTATCGCTTTGAGGTAAAACGTCCCATTGTTTTCGTAGATTCCGCAGTTGGGGTCGCATGAGTGGTTTATGTAGTCGTCAATCCCCCCATCTGCGCCGAGATACATATTTTCCCCAATCTGAAGCGAGTATTCACCGAACATCTCAGGGTAATTGGGAAGCTCCTCTGCCATTGCGGGCTTTCCCATAGCTTCCATTACAATATCTCCTTTCTTGAAATTCGAGTTTGAGAATAGCCCCATGCCATTGCGGGACTTCCGGACGCTAAAATCTAGCATTGAATTCAGGTAAACAGAAAAGGATAAGAAGCTATTCCACTACTGCCTTTATCCTTCTTATCCCTGCGGAAACGGCTTCTTCCTTGATGATTTTAATTTTGCCTACTTCACTTGTCCTGGAAACATGTGGTCCGCCGCAGATCTCCTTGGAGAAATAGCCCTTCTTGTCGTCGCCGATGAAATAGACCTTTATCTTGTCGCCGAGTTGCGCGTACTTGTCCTCGAATAAGCCTATCGCGCCGAGCTTCTTGGCTTGGGCGACAGTGAGGAATTCAAAGCGTACAGGAAGGTCTTTGCGTATTTGATCATTCATCATTTCTTCAACATGCTTTAGCTGCTCAGGCGTCATCTTCTGGGGATGGGAAAAATCGAAGCGCAGGCGCTCCTGCGTGATGTTGGAACCTTTCTGGCAGACGTGGTCGCCAAGAACCTTCTTTAGCGACTGGTGGAGGAGGTGAGTGGCAGTATGCATCCGTACGACACGCTCGCTGTGGTCTGCAAGGCCGCCGGAGAACTTCTGCTCAGCGCCGGCTCTGGATAATTCCTGATGGCGCTTGAACATTTCCTGGAACTCTTTCATGTTCACTTTTATGCCGTGTGAGTCAAGGATTTCAGTTGTAAGCTCCGGAGGAAACCCATGGCTCTGGAAAAGATCAAACACATATTTTGTTTCTATTGTAAATTCGCATGATTTTTTCATTCCTTCGGCCTTCATTGATAGCATAGCCATCCCGTCCTCTATGACATTCCTGAACTTTTGTTCCTCTATTGAAAGCGTTTCTGTGATGAAGCGTTTTTTCCCCGCAAGTTCGGGGTATGCATCAACAATTCCGTCAATGACCTGCGATGAGATCCTTTCAAGGAAATTTTCATTGATTCCGATTGATTTTCCATAGCGGACGGACCTTCTTATCAGCCTTCTCAGTATGTAACCCTGCTCGACGTTTGATGGGGAGACGCCGTCTGCCATCATGAACACTGATGCTTTCACATGGTCTGATATAATCCTCATCTCTTTTTTGCAATCACCATAGTTCCTGACGGAAAGTTCCTCAAGCCTCCTTATTATAGGCTCGAACAACTCAGTCTCGTAAACGCTGGCGCTCCCAGAGTTCGGCGTTCTTGAAATACTGCATGAATACATCATTCCCCACTTCGACGTAGCGGCCACAGTCGCAGTTGGGATGGCATTGCCCTTCCCACGTGACTTTGTGTTTGTGTATGTCTCTGTCACCGACAGTATCATAAAACATCTCCGTGTCCGGGCCGCATGGACCCGTCTGTCCAGCCGGTCCCCACCAGTTCTTTGCCTTTGGATAGAGGAAAATCCTTTTTCCAATTTCATTGTTTGCCCCTGCTTTCAGAAAGACGCTTTGCCATATCTTTATCGACTCTTCATCCCTTGGCGCATCGCCGTCGCCTTCAAAACATGTCACGAAAATGCGTTTTGCATCCATCCCGAGCTTTGATGTCAAAAATTCGAAGCTCCATTCAATCGCCTCTTTCTTCCAGTAGTCGCCTAGAGACCAATTCCCCAACATTTCGAAGAACGTGAGATGACGATTGTCACCGACTTCATCTATGTCGCCTGTACGAACGCATTTCTGAACGTTGGCAAGCCGTGTCCCGGAAGGGTGCTTCTCCCCTAGGAGGTAAGGAACCAAAGGGTGCATTCCTGCTGTCGTAAAGAGAACGGTAGGGTCATTTTCAGGGAGAAGGGAAGCGGATTTTATGATTGAATGGCCTTTCCCCTGGAAGAACTCTATGAACATCTTTCGAAGCTCATTGGCGGAAACTGTGCGCATAGCTAAACTTCTCCACAAGCGCTTAAAAGCGTTATCCAAAACCGGGAAGCGATTTATTCACGGTGTGGACATGGAATCTCCCATAGAGGCTATGGGTGGCGCTGTCAGCGTTTTTCAGCGTCTCCTCCGCTTCCTTTACCCTGCCAAGTATTCTGAGCACATCCGCCTTGTTGGCAATAGTTTCCGTATGCGGGGCTATCTTAAGGCTCTTGTCAAAAAAAACCAGCGCTTCTTCATACCTTCCCATCGAAGCTAGGAAGCTCCCGATATTGTGGTACGACATTACGATATCGTCGCTCATGTTTGCCGCTTTCATGTACACACTGAACGCTTCATCGTTGCGGCCAAGCTTCCTTAGGACGTCCGCCTTGCTTCCATACACTTCAGGGTATTTTGTATCGATTGAAATTGCCCTGTCAAACGCTTCCAGCGATTCGTTGTATCTTCCGAGAAGGAACAGGGTGGAGCCGCGGTTGTTCCATGCATCAAACCCGCCGTTTTTTTCTATTGCAGTATCAAAAGCCACAAGGGCCTCATTATACCTTCCCAGATGTTGGAGAACAACGCCTTTCTTGATGAACGCGTCCGCTTCCCCGTTTCTTGTGGCTTCGTCATACTTGGCGAGGGCCTTCTGGTAGCTGCCATTTTGAAGGAACGCGTCCCCCTGCAGTATCAGGGACGTGGAGTCGAACGGCCTTTTTTCTGATACACATCCAGCCATTACCAAAATCGCTATAATCAGGAGCGCTTTCATATTACTTGGCGCCTATCTGGACGCTGTACTTTCCAGCCGACGCGCTCTTTGGTATTTCTAGTATAAGCTTCACCTTCCTCACGCCTTCGACATCACTGAGTTTTACGCTCTTATCGCTGAGCGAACAAGAAGGCGCTGATCCGCAGTCAAATTTGAATGTCCAGTCCTCAGGCGGCAGCTTCTTGAGGTAAAGCTCCACATCCCTCTTTCCGCAGTCAGTGACGTCTATGGTGACATCAAATTCTGCCTTGCTTCCTCTGCCGGTAATGGTCCCGGAGAATGTCGTGTTAACCGTAACAGCAGAAGTCTTGGCACAGGCGCTAAGTGCGCAGTCGTATGGGCATCTAACATCCCTTTCAGGGGACTCGCATTTGTTGTTGTTGTTGCAGCCCACTACGTCAAGAGTGAAAGGCTTCACGGCGCCATGGGACTTGTCTGCGCCCTTTGCAACCACGTCTATTTTGTACGTCGTTATGTTGGGCTTTGCAAACGTGAAGCTTGTCTTGAGGTTTGCCAGAAGCGAGCATGAGCCGTCAGGCTTGCAGTTGTCCTTTGCAAGTTTTGTTGCCGGATCCAAAAGCTCCACAATGACACTGTCTTCGCTTATCCCGCCAGGACTGACAGTTGGCGTTATTGTGACTACGGCAGGCTGGCCGCCGACATCCGTTCGGGAGATAGTCATGAGCGGCGTTATCGGGTCGCCTGCAAGTATTTTCGCATATGTCTGGTTGAACGTCACGGAGTAATCAAATAACTGCGCTTCGCAGCCGTCTGACGGGTCATCATTGGCGTCATGGGTGTATTGGGGGCATCCTGTGTATGCGCATGCAGCCTGTGTCTGGTCTGAGCATGTAGCCTTCCTTCCGGGGTTCTGGCACCAGTCGAATGTTCCGGAACTCCCGTCATCGCATGCATTGTCGCCGTATGAAGTGCATTTTACAACGCCGC
>JACRMZ010000020.1 GCA_016219455.1 Candidatus Aenigmatarchaeota archaeon | reverse complement strand
TTCTTTCCATTCCTCGTTTCCTGAGAACAGCTTTTTCCTCACGGACGTGGCGCTTCCCGTCCCCCGTTTTTTGTAATCTACAACGAATCCCAGCGCCGCCATGCCTGCGCACTCTTTCTTGTCCCCGCTGTAGAAGACTGCGCCAAATGGGACTTCGAGGCGGATGCCGATTCCAAGCGTAACAACATCCTTCCTGTCGTATTCAAAGACGTTAAGCGAGCTGTCGTAGCCGCTTATCATCTCTTCCCGCTCGTCATACGTACAAGGGTTGTATTCCGAGAACTTTGTATTTAGGATACCGACATAGACCTCGTCGCACTCGCTTTTCATCCTCTCAATTAGTTTGGCGTGCTCGTTATGGAAAGGCTGGAATCTGCCCAAAGTGAATCCTTTGCGTTTCATAACCACCTTCTGGTAGGAAAGGTATTTAAATAACCCTTTATAAAGGTTCCATCTCATACATAACCAACGATTACCTACGGGGTGGTAACATGAGCAATGAAATCAAGATTGAGAATGTTGTTGCGTCGGCGTCCCTGAATTGCAGGGTGCCTTTAGACAAGCTGGTTTCGCATCTCCCAGGGACAGAATACGAGCCTGAGCAGTTCCCCGGTTTGGTTTACAGGATGGAAGATCCCAAGGCCGCAGCGTTGATTTTCTCTTCCGGCAAGATAGTCTGCACAGGAGCAAGAAGCCCGGAGCTTTCAAGAAAAGCCATAGACAAGGTCATTAAAGGCGTCAGGAGCATTGGCGTTAACGTGACAGGAAAGGTCGACATAAAAGTCGAGAATATTGTCGCCAGCGCAAGGATAAACTCCGAGCTGCCGCTGAACCAGATTGCATTTTCACTTGAGAACGCAGAATACGAGCCTGAGCAGTTCCCCGGACTCGTTTACAGGATGAAGAGCCCCAAGGTCGCATTCCTGCTGTTTGGCTCCGGCAAGATAGTCTGCACAGGAGGCAGGCAGATAGAGGAAGTCCAGGAAGCCGTCAAGAAACTTGAAAAGCAGCTTCGGGAAGTCGGGGCAATAAAATAGAGTATGAGGGCAGCTCTCGTTTTGCTAGTCTCATTGCTGTTGATAGCTAGCATGGCTTCTGCCCCGAAGATGAAAAAATACGACAAAATCAACGATGACGTCCTCAGGGAGTTTTCGTCAAAGGACAAGGTAAAAGTCATCGTAAAGCTGAAGGAAGGAAAGGATTTTAGCGCCATATCGAAAAGGAAAAAATTCGCTTCTTCAAACGCCTTCGCGGCAGAGCTTTCCGCAGCCGAGCTCGAGGGACTGGAGAACTCAGGCGAAGTGGAAAAAGTCTATATCGACGGGAAGGTCAAGGCGTTCCTGCAGGATTCCGTCCCGCTTATTGGCGGGATTTCTTCAGAGCCCCTGGGGATTAATGGAACAAGGATAACCGGTGAAGGCCAGTCTGTCTGCGTTATTGACACGGGAATAAATTACACCCATCCGGATTTCGGCTCCTGCTCTTCTTCCCAATTTCTCGCGGGAAACTGCTCTAAAGTCCCTTCCGGTTACGACTTCGTCAATTCTGACGCTGACCCGGCTGACGACAACAGCCACGGCACGCACGTCTCCGGGATAATCGCGGCAAATGGGACAAAGCGCGGCGTCGCTCCAAAGGCGAAGATTATTTCCATAAAAGCGCTTGACAACAACGGCGACGGATCTTTCTCCGATGTAATATCTGGAATAGACTGGTGCGCCGCGAATGCCATAAAGTTCAACATCACGGCAATTTCAATGAGCCTGGGAACTGATATCCTGTTCTCATCCGATTGCGACTCGTTTGATTCCCCGACAACTGCTTCTGTGAATGCGGCAATAGCGAAAAATATTACAGTTGTTGCCGCAAGCGGGAACTCTGGCAGCACGACAGGGATATCGCTTCCAGCGTGCATTTCAGGCGTCATTTCCGTTGCTTCTTCAACAAAGTCTGATTCCGTCTCGCCGTTTAGCAACAGGAACTCCATAACCGATGTCATTGCTCCTGGCTCCTCGATTTCATCCACCGTTCCAGGAGGCTACGCGACATTCTCCGGAACGTCGATGGCCACTCCCCATGTTGCCGGGGCCATAGCCTTGCTTCAGCAGTTCAAGCGCGATGAGTCCAACGTTTCCCTTACGCCATCACAGGCGGAGAACGCCCTCAAGCAGACGGGAAAGGGTATATTTGATTCTTCCACAGGATTGACATTGAAAAGGACAGACGTGTTCAATGCGTTGCTTTTCGTTGACTCCAAGCCGCCTGCCATTACATTCATTTTCCCGCCAAACAATACTGTGCAAAGTGCCACCAGCATAACGGTAAACTCCTCGTCAACGGAAACGCTGTTATCGGCTTTCCTGGAGTCCGGGTCCAACTATACAATGACGGTCTCCGGAAACGTCGCTTCTTTGACGCTAAACTTGACAGAAGGATACCATGCCTTGCGCGTTCTTGGCAACGATTCATCAGGCAAGTTCGGTTCCACGGAAACGCGGTCCATCACGATAGATTACACGCCTCCGTCACTGGATATTGCAAGCCCTGTCAACAACTCTGTTTACTTCTCCTCATCCATCAATCTGAGTTATGTCGCCAGGGACCCGTTTGGCCTAAGCTGCCTTTTCTTCAACGGGACGTTTAACGTGCTTTCAGGCTGCGAAAACATAACATTCAAAGCGCCCAGGGGAAACCAGAACATAACAGTCCTTGTGAACGACACTGCTGGGAATGCAAACTCAACGACTGTTTTCTTCACAGTGAATCCGCCTCCCGAAATATCCGTCCAGAGCCCCATCAATGCAAGCTACAATTACCTTCCATACCTCAACTTCACGCTTTTTGACGATGACATAAACACGACATGGTATTCGATTGATGGCCTCGTCAATTTTACAATAACAGGTAACACAACACTTACAGTCCAGGATGGCCACCATTCCATAATCCTGTCATCAAACGATTCCCTAGGGCACATTTCTTCCGTCTATCAGGAGTTCACAATCGACGCGACAAAACCCGCGCTGAGCTTTGGCAATGGCACGCCGGTGAACAAGACGATTAACAGCACCAACACTGTGGCGTTTTTTGTTGACTCAAGCGAACCCCTTTCCAATGCGACGCTGTAGTTTGGCGGCGCCAATGAAACGATGACGTATCTGACGGGTCAGTGGAAGCTGGAAAAAACGCTTTCCGATGGGACATATGTTTTCAGGGCGTTCGGTTCCGATATGGCAGGCAACTGGAACGTCACGGGGACATCCTACGTTACCATAGACACCATAAGGAACAGGACTGACTTTTTTGCGCAGTTGAACCAGACATCGCAGGCCAGGCTCGTCCAGTCAGGAAACCAAGTGAATCCCGGCAACGTCAGCCTCGCACTCAACTACACGCTTGACTTCCTGTTCACAGGAGCAACGATAAAAATCGCGAATTTCAGCTGGCTTGGCGCCAACCAGTCGGCGTTTCCAAACGTTAGTATCCCTGCTCCAGTCAACTCGGCGTTCAACGTTTCAGGAGGTGCCATGGCAAAAAGCGTTTGGGTGGACGTCAACGGTTTTGTCTCGTCGTTCGATCCTGTAGTAGAGTTCGACTATCCGTACAGGATTTTCTTCTACCTTAACGGCTCTTCCGCTTTGCCGCAGGCGTTTAGGATAACAAACGAGTGCAACGGCGTTTTTGGAAACAGGCCTTGCTATGCTTTGGGAGAGAACCGCTCCTCCGTTTACCTCAATTCGTTCTCCGGAGCGGCCGCAGGAAACGATACTCAACGACCGGAAATAACGCTGGTTTCGCCGGCGGGGACAACTTCCTCTTCTGTGAGCATTATCTATTCAGTTTCTGACAATGCCGGCGTTTCAAAGTGTTTCTATAGCCTCAATGGCGCCTCAAACGTAACGTTGACTGCGTGCGCAAACACAACAGTAACAGGTGCTCAGGGGCAGAACACAATCACGATTTACGCCAACGATACTTCAGGCAATGAAAACAGCGCCTTTTCGGCGTTCACTGTGACCGTGCAGCAGGCTCCCCAAGCATCTTCAGGAGGCGCTTCAGGCGGTTTGGCCGCTCCGGCACCAAAGCCTGAGCAAAAGAAAAACGAGACTGCCAAAAATTCAACAAGGGAAACCAAGCTCTGCGCCCAGGTAGTGACGTCCGCATCAAAAGACGGAGTTTGCAAAGAGTTCCCAACGCCATGTGACGTGCCAAATGGCTGGGAAAAAACAAGCTCATGCGCAAAAACAATAGAAATGAAGGAAGAGACCCCGACAGGACATATAACCGGCGGGTTTGGCATAGTGAACATAATTGCATTTGCCTTTATTGCAATGGCAGTTTTCATTGGCATTCGGAAGCTTCTATGATTCTCCAGTGGAAACAGACCCTGATTATTTATCCGTTTGCCGTCAATTCCCTTTACCATGGAAAAGCTCACTGAGGTTCTAGAATCATTCTTCAGCAAGTTCTACAAGAACGATATTCTCGAGGCCGTCCGCGAGGGCAGGAATTTCATCGTCATAAACTATTCGCTTCTCGAACGTTTTGATTCTGAAGTCGCCGACATGGTGATTTCCAACCCGCATGAGTTCCTGGATAAAGCCAACGAAGTCGTTAGGGACGAGGCGGCAAAAGGCGCGTATGAGGAAGCTGAAAAAATCAAGATTGCAGTGCGGATAATGGGAATACCTGACAGCCACAAGCTGCGCATACGTGACTTACGGCATTACCATATCGGAAAGATGATAAAGATTGACGGCCTCGTGAAAAGGGCAAGTGATGTAACGCCGCAAGTCGAGGAGGCCGTGTTTGAGTGCAGCTGCGGAAACCAGATACGGATTTTGCAGAAGCGGAAGCTGTTCACATATCCGGAATATTGCGAGAACTGCGGCAAGAGGGAGAAGTTTAAGGTCGTTGACAGGAAGCTTTTCGATGTGCGTGGCCTGAAGATTGAGGACACACTTGAAGACACGATGGGTGAGCGGCCGGGTCAGGTGACGACGATATTCAAGGACGATTTGACAACAAAAAAAATGCAGAAGAAAACAGACCCGGGGGCCAGGCTAAGGGTTACAGGAATACTCAAGGAGCATCACAAAGTCGACAAGGGCGGCGCCAAGACTGTCGACTTGGAAATGTTCATAGATGTGAATTTCGTCGAGAGCATAGACGTTGATTTCGACGAGCTTGAGATAAAGGAGAACGATATTGAAGACATACACAAGCTTGCAAAATCACCGGACATATACGAACGGCTGGTAAACAGCCTTGCCCCAAGCATGTACGGGATGAACGAGGTGAAAGAGTCTATTATATTGCAGATGTTCGGGGGAGTGCCGGATTCACTCCCAGACGGCATCAAGATACGGGGGGATATACACATCCTTCTCGTGGGAGATCCTTCGGTGGGTAAGACACAACTGCTGACGCTTGCAGCCTCCATAGTCCCGAGGGGAAGGTACGTTTCCGGTAAGGGCTCGTCGGCCGCGGGATTGACAGCAACGGTGGTAAAAGATAATGAGTTCGTAGGCGGCTGGGTCCTTGAAGCAGGCGCTATGGTTCTCAGCAACAAAGGCGTAATATGCATAGACGAGTTTGACAAGATGAGCGAAGACGATCAAGTAAACCTCCACGAGGCGATGAGCAAGCAGACAGTAAGCATTGCCAAGGCAACTATTTCAGCTACGCTTCCTGCGCAAACTTCAGTCATAGCCGGCGCGAACCCCAAGTTCTCAAGATTCGACCCCTACAAGTCGATGGCAGACCAGATAGACATCCCGGACACGCTTCTTTCAAGGTTCGACCTGAAGTTCGTCCTGAGGGACATTGCCAACAAGGAAATAGACGAAAAGATGATAGAGCACGTCATAAAGGCACGGCTGTTTAAGACTGAGGCTGCGCCTGAGATTGAAACGACGCTTCTCAAGAAATATATTGCGTATGCGAGGCAAAACTCCAAGCCTGTCATAACAGAGAAAGCGGCAAGGATGATGAAAGAGTTTTACATAAACCTCAGGGAGAACAGCGGCGGGAGGGACGCGATACCGATAACGCTAAGGCAGTATGAGGCGCTCATAAGGCTTTCGCAGGCAGCCGCAAAGGTCCGCTTTGACACAGAGGTTCGCGAAGAAGACGCGCTGCGCTCAATAAGGCTGATGGAGTACAGCATAAGGCAGCTTGGTTTTGATCCTTCAACAGGAAAAATAGACATAGACAAGACAGAGGCGCGCGTTTCCTCATCGCAGAGGAACGCAATAATGAGCGCAATGGATGTTGTGCTCGACCTTACGTCACGGCACGGCAACCAGATACCAAGGGACGAGCTGATAAGGGAGTTGGAAGGCCAAGGCCACAAGAATCCCGAGCAGATAGTGAGCAAGCTCCTCAGGGAGGGGGAGATATATGAACCAAGGCCGGGGTTCATTTCAAAATTGAGGTGATATGATGAACAGGTTTTCGGCGCGCAAGATGCCAATAAGCGAGATAGAGAACGGCGAGCAGCTTGAGAACGTCATAGCCACACGGCTTGGCGCAGCCGGACGTGTCCGAGTCCTTGGCACGGTAATGAAGAAGTTTTTATCCCCGAAATACGGATTTTTCGTGCTGGATGATTCAACCGGGACGATGCGCGTCAAGGCGTTCCAGGACGACCTCAAGGAAGTCGAGAGCGTTCCAGAAGGCTCGCTTGTCGATGTCATCGGCCGCGTCCGCGAGTACAATGGCGAGAGATACATCAACTTCGAGGCCCTGTCACTTGTAACAGACACAAACATGATTTCCCTCAGGCTGCTGGAAATCGCAAGCGAAGCAAGGAAGCTTGCTTCAGTCAAGCCGTACTTCGGGACGCCGGAGGCCATTGACGCCGCGCGCAGGGCAGGCATTGCGATTGAGGCAGTTGAAGGCGTGCTAAGGCAGAAGGGAAACGAAGACGATAAGAAAAAGGTGATGGAGTTGATTTCTTCCGGAGACGAAGGGCAGGGCGCAAGCTACCAAAAGCTTCTGGCCACATCGGGCCTTTCGGAAGGCGCTTTGGAAACTGCCATAAATGCGCTTCTTTCAGACGGCGTGTGCTACGAGCCCAAACCGGGATTCATTAAGAAGCTCTAACACGACCTTTTCTCAATTGGTCAAAGCACCCGCGTGAGTCAGGTGAAAAGGTCGATCAAAAAACTGCTCTTTCAAAAAGAAAAGCATATTGTTGCTGACCAAAACAAATACACAGAAAATCCTAGGAAAAGTTTGATCAAAACTACAGCTTCCCATAGAAACAAGCTTAATAACCCTTTCCTGCCCTTATAGGGTTATGTCGACCTACGAAGAGCTCCTGCAGCGTGCCAAGAAAGCGTCTGCCAAGGGCGCAGAAGGCGGGCGGTTTGCCATGCCAAAGCTTGAGCTGATGGATGAGGGCGCCAAGACCATCATAAAGAACTTTGCGGCAATTGCCAGCACGTTCCGCAGAAAGGACGAGCACATATTCAAGTTCTTCCTCAAAGAGCTTGCAGTCCCAGGCGAGCTGAAAGGGGGCCGCGCAGCGTTTGCAGGAAATTTCGTCCAGCGCCAGATGGATGAGAAGCTCAAGGAGTACGCGAGGATATTTGTTTTATGCTACACATGCGGGAAGCCTGACACCAACATCATAGCGGAAGAGGGCCAGGAGAAGCTCAAGTGCGAGGCTTGCGGTTCGAAGGGAAGGATAAGGGCATAGCGATGGAGCTTTTGCGGGTCCTGAAAAAGGCAGTGAAGCGCGGGACGTTCATCCTTGCGTCAGGGAAAAAAAGCGATTTTTACATAAACGTCAAAGAGGTCTATTGCAACCCGGAAGCGGCAAGGCTCATGGGAAAGAAGCTTGCGCTGGCGCTTAAAAAATCGCGGGCCAAAAGGATTGCTGGCCTTGAGCTTGGCGCCGTCCCGCTTGTTGTAAT
>JACRMZ010000009.1:953-4527 GCA_016219455.1 Candidatus Aenigmatarchaeota archaeon | reverse complement strand
TTGATGGTCCACGGTGTCAAGAAACGCAAGATTGAGAAGGAACCGTATTACTTGGCGCAGGGAAACGAAGTCGAGCTTTTCAGGGAATGCTTTGAGAACAAGCTCCCGTTTCTCCTCAAGGGCCCTACAGGAAGCGGCAAGACTCGGCTTGTTGAATACATGGCATACAAGCTTGATGTCCCTCTTTACACAGTCTCATGCCACGAAGACCTGAGCGCAAACGACCTCGTTGGCAGGCACTTGATAAAAGGAGATGAGACAGTCTGGATAGACGGCCCGCTTCTGGAAGCCGTTAAAAACGGCGGCATTGTATACCTTGACGAAATTGTCGAGGCACGGAAAGACGCCACCGTTGTAATCCACTCGCTGACAGACCACAGGAGATACCTTCCTGTTGAGAAGCTTGGCGAGACTTTCGATGCCCCTGACAACTTCATGATGGTCATGAGCTACAATCCCAACTACCAGAACGTCACCAAGGAGCTCAAGCCTTCCACACGCCAACGGTTCGTCACGATGGAGCTTGGGTGGCCCACTCCGGAACTGGAAACAGAAATTATTTCGCATGAAAGCGGTGTCTCAAAGGAGACTGCGGAAAAACTTGTCAAAGCCGCAGGTAAGATAAGGAACCTTACTTCGCAGGGGCTGGAGGAAGGCGTTTCTACAAGGGAGCTTGTTTACGCAGGGACTCTCATGTCCAAGGGCATATCAGAGAAGGATGCCCTCGAGACGACAATAATCGAACCGCTAACGCATGACGCGGATATCAAGAAGTCCATAAGGGAGATTCTGAAGAACGTTTTTGAGATGAGTTAGGTGACGGAGAAATCGCGCCTAAGGTCCCGGCTCGAAGCCTTTGTGAAAGAAGGCTATATAGAGAAGATATTGGACGAGTCCCTTCTGAAGGTTTCAGGGGAATACGGCACTGAAAAGGCAGATGCCATAATAGACAAGGCAATAGAGCTTTCAAAGTTGAATGGTGAAGCGTCCGTGAGTTTCCTCGAGCAAAGTGGCGCAATCATCGACAAGCTGGGATATGAGGGCCTTCTTAAAACCGCGGATTTTGCGGCAAGCCTTTCTGGCAACGGCCTGTCAAAAAAGGCGTTTGAAAAGATCCCAGGAATCGTTGATTATACCGGTCTCTATTCGTGGAGGCCTAGCATTATCGACAAGTGGATTGACGTGTCGTCAACTAATCCGGAGCGCGCGTACGGCCTTATGGAACGGACGCCATTCATAATGCGTTCAGGAGGGGAGAACACGTTATCAGATGTTGTAGAATGGGCCAAGAGCGGCGAAGGATATGACAACCTCATAAAAATCATGGACATTAACATACAGGGGAACTCATCTGATTTCAGGGAATTGTTTGGAAACGGCCTGAAGCTCAGCCGCGAGTATGGCATGGCAGCATTTGACAAAGCAGCTGAAAGGTACGTGGAGCTGTCGGCACTAAGCACAGAAAGGGCCAACTCGTTCTTCCGTGGGGAAACAAAGGAGTTGCGCAAGCTATTGAAGGAAATGACGCCATTTCTCGAGCTTGATGACGCAAGCGGGGTCCTTTCAACATATCTTGCAGCGCTGCTTGGCTACAGGCTGCCGATAAAAGAGGGGGGGATGACGTGCACTGACGGGAAAGCTATATACCTCCCAGGGAAAATGGAGGAGTTCATGGAGGATGAGAAAAACTTCATAGTCTACAAAGTCCTTGCGACGCATGAAGAAGCACACATAGAATACGGGAGCTTTGACTTTGACATCAGCGATATCCCTGGAGTAGTTGACGGCATAAAATCAAAGTACGGAAAACCGGAGGAAGGAAAAAGCGACCAGGAAAAGTTCTTCTCCCTTTTTCCCGAGAAGGAGTTGGCAAAGGACATTTTCAACGTTTTTGAGGACTTCAGGATAGAGGGAAAGCTCAAAAACGAGTACCCCGTCCTTGGGCGCCACATAGCCGAGACAAACAATCACTTCGCATCAAAGCGCCCCCAGCTAAAAGACGTGGAAGGAGATAAATCAAAAGCGATGGAACTCATTATCCAAAAACTCATATCGGGAAAGACAAACGAGCCCGTGCCTGAGGAGTTCCGCGAAGCAGTCGAGTATGCGGAAAAACTTTCATCCGCGCTTTCCAGTGGCAGCTCTGTGGCTGACGCCGCAACAGCGACATCAGAGCTTTGCTCATACATTGACTCAATATTCAAAGACCCATACAAGCCTATTGGTCTTGTTTACCCCGAGCTTAACCAGCAGAAATTCGAGGAAAATGTCGGGAACTTCACCAAAACGGCAAAAAAAATGTCAAAGGACGGGATGACGACGGAGGAGGCTATGGAGTCACTGAAGCGGCTTTTCAAAGAGGATGGAACCTCCCCAAAGGACACTGGAGTTCCGGGCGGAGATGAGTATACATTCATTGGCATGGAAGGCGAATTTGCAACGGAAACCGGCGTTGAGGCCGTATACCATGAATGGTTCGACTCCATAGATGATTACAAGGAGGATTGGGCAAGAGTGGTTGAGATGTCAATTACAGACCCAAAGGAGTCGTACACGGCAATGATGGCCAAGCACGCTGGATTGGTAAAGCGCGTAAGGAAAGAATTCCAGTCAATGAAGCCTGATGAGCGCAGAAGGCAGAAGCGGCAGAATGACGGGGAAGAGATAGACATAGACGCTGCCGTAGAGTATTTCACTGACAAGAAAGCCAAGCTGAACCCGTCAGACAATGTCTATTCAAGAAAGGACAAAAAGAACCGTGATATAGCCGTATCGTTCCTAATTGACATGAGCGGCAGCACAAGCTCGAATATTGCTAAAACCGGAAAGGAGATAAGAAAAACGATAGATGTGGAGAAGGAGTCATTGGCGATAATGTCTGAAGCGCTTCAGGAACTCGGCGACGAGTTCTCAATCTACGGCTTTTCAGGAAGCGGAAGGAACAAAGTCGAGTTCTATACAATAAAGGACTTCAACGATTCTTTCGATTCTTCTGTGAAGGGGCGCATCGCATCCATCAAGCATCTTGTCCAAAACAGGGATGGTGCTGCCATACGCCACGCATCAAGCAAGCTCAAGAAAACGGACAGGAAAAACAAGATTCTCATCGTCCTTAGCGACGGTGAACCTGCAGACTCTGACTATAATACCAATGGAAGGGGCGACACCAGAATGGCACTCAAAGAGGCGCAAAAGGACGGCATAAAAACGTTCTGCGTTACTGTCAGGACAGGTTACACTGAGCACCTTTCTGAGATGTTCACTCACAGCAACTGGACTGTGATAGATGATGTTAACCTTCTACCAGAAAAAATAACTGGAATCTACAAAAGGCTGACTAAATAAAGAACCAAGAATAGAAAGAAACCGCGATTGCCATGATCCAGACTTTCACATCCCACGCAAGCACTTTGCTTCCATCAAGCGGGGGGACGGGAACGAGGTTAAAAGCTGCAAGGGACGCGTTTATTCCCCAGCCGTAGCCGAAAAGCGGGAACTTCGTCAGGTTAAACAAAAGAAGGAAGACTCCACCGGCAAAGAGGTTGAAAAGCGGGCCAGAAAGTGAAATCATCCC
>JACRMZ010000009.1:0-909 GCA_016219455.1 Candidatus Aenigmatarchaeota archaeon | reverse complement strand
ACCTTTTCATCTGGCACTTGACGAGAAAACTTCCACGGCTCCGGGAGCAGCAAAGAGCCTGCCGAAAACAACGGCTGACACGACTGCCAGAAGGGCGCCCATCGGCCACATCCTGTAGTGAGCCGTCGCGCCAAAGCCCCTTGCCACTGTCCTGTGCGAGAGTTCATGGCCGATGAATGAGATTCCCACAATAGCAGTTATCGGGATGAAATACGCAATGTTCCACCCCTTTGAGACATCAAAACGCAGGATGGTGAAAGCAAACCCGAGGATCAGCGTCGATATCGCTATGTCCCTGAGCTCCTTTACCGGGAAGTCCATGATAATACTTTGGCGTCTGGCTTAAATTACCTTTGCATCAATAAGCTCAAGCAGTCCTGGTATGTGCCCCGCTCCCACTATTGCAATCACGCGCTTGCCCTCGGAAATCCTCCTGAGGTTCTCAGCCATATAACTGTTCCTTTTGGCTATGAGGTGCTCATAGAGGAACGGGGAGCGTTTCCTGAACTCTGCGTTTATCTTCCTCACAGACTCTGCGTCCGGCGCTCTGGACACATCAAAATCCGGCCCGGGAAGGAACAGCGATATTTTCTCAAGAAGCGGGGCTTTTTGCAGCGACAGCATTATCTCCTCCATCGGAAGGTCAATGAGGAATACTGGCTTGCCCTTGGCTTCTGCGAGTTCGGCGGCCTTTAGCATATCCGCACCTGGCTGGACTCCGGTTTTTTTCCCCATGTCTTTTTGGAGCCAGAGAAGGATGCGGAAAAATATGCCCTGCGGCTTTCCGGAACCATGGCGCAGCGCATAGTAACGCGAAGGGCAAAGCTCAAGTGCAAGGCAATCCGCTTCGTCCATGGCTGCGCCGGCTTTCTCAAAACCCTCCATTGAAACATGGGATGTCCCTATGAG
>JACRMZ010000008.1 GCA_016219455.1 Candidatus Aenigmatarchaeota archaeon | reverse complement strand
TGTGAGGGCAGTCAGGAAGTTGTATAATACAGCCTTCCGTTTCCCGAACCCTCCGTGGAGAAGGATGCCAAAGTCGCCCAGTTCCTGCGGTATTTCGTGGAATACGACTGCAAGAGTCGTTGCAATGCCAAGAGGGACAGAAACGAGGTAGCTTGCAGCTATTATGACGCCGTCTATAAAGTTGTGGATGGAATCGCCAACCAGGTTCATCATCGCGAACGGATGCGGATGCTCTTCTGTTGTCGGGAGGTGGCAATGCCTCCATCGTATTATCTTTTCCACTACGAAAGAGAATGAGATTCCGGAGATTGCATAAAGTGAAACACTGAAAGTAAATCCGTTCTTTGCCGCCTCCGGGAGGAGATGGAAAAACACGTCGCCAAAGAACGCTCCAGCAGAAAAACTGACGAGGTATACGAGGATACCGCGAAGCCTTTCTGCGTTGATTGATAGCGTGGCGACACCGATGAGCGAAATCACGCTTACAACAAAGACGCTTGCCAGCGCGTACACAAAAACCATGCCCATAAATGGTAACAAATGCCTATATCTTTAAAGCCAGTATTTGGCCGGTTTTGGGGTTGTTTTAGGATATCCTGGAGAAAGGGTATAAAACCGTTTGCTTTCAAACCAACGCATGAAATTGCATATATTGCTCAAAAGTGCACGTTTTTCACTCCTCATAATCAATCTGGCAAATGCTGCGTGCGCCTCTTCTGGAGGACTCACCGTATGCATTATTGCGAGTTCTAGTCCCGGTGGCGATATGTATTCATTGGCTACAAACGACACCTCCGACCCAAAATTCTTTTTTGCACTGACAGGGTCGCAGCCGAACATGCCAATAGAAATGTACAATTCCACCTTCGGGTATATCGGACAGTGCAGCACTGGAAGGAGCTCTTTCAGCGGCCTTGACGTTGTCAACAACACCTTTTACACCTGGTATGGGAAGGTGCCAGCATCATTTCCAAATAACAACCCATACCTTGGGTCTTCCATCTACATGTTCAACAGGGACTGCTCAGTCAACAATTCCATACACCTTAACAATCAGAACGGACGCACGGCATTTTCCCATAACAGGACACATCTGTTCACGGTGTCTGGCGGATTGGAGATTTTTGATTTCTCTGAAATACTTTACCCCAATCGTCCCCCACTCGTTCCGCCAAAGGCAACGTGCGGCTCCGGCGGCTCTGACATCCACGCGCATCCAGACGGGAGCTTCTGGTCTGTCGAAGCGGGTGGAATTTATCACTACTATGCAAACTGTACCCGACAATCATCCTTCACCAAAGCGGATCTGGGGATTTCGGGAGGGAATTTGCGCGGAATAGTCTCAAACGACTTAAATTCGTTGGTTTGGGTGAGCCAAGCCGGAGGGACGGTATACGAGTTTTCAGTGAACAGAGATGACATTGTTTCGCTGCAAAACTACCCGTATGGTTCTAACATCACGCTATACGGGAACCAGGCAAACCAGCTGAAGTTTCTTGTTTCGCCAAAAGGCAATTACACGATTTATCCAGTCTACCCAAACGGCACAAGAGTTCATTACAACACGACTTACAACAATGTCCAGATGGTATGGAACTCGCATTCTGAAACTGGTTACTCCATCAAAGAAGACGCTTTCAACGGGAACAAGAGCTTCGCTTATTTCACGATTATTCATAAAGGGAGCAATTATAATTCAACGTCAGCAAGGTTCGTCGTGGAGGAAAACGGCAAAATTGTTGGGACACGAAACTTCACACTAAGTTTTATCCAGGTCCCTGAGAACGGGACGGCAAAATATTACCAGAGGTTCAACCCCGAGGACCATATTTTTGGCATCGAAAACGCCACTCATCCATCGCTTTCATTTGATTATCGCAACACAAGTTTGGAGGTGCACCTAGGCGGCGTTTCAATCGCAAATTTAACAGGCGACGTGGACGACCTTGCGGACGCTTTGGTTTACGGGCCACACGAATCTCCAGAGTACGCAACAGTGTTCAGCTATGGGAATCATTGGGTCGTCCGTTTGTGGTTCGGCTGGTTTGCCGACGGAAGCGATGTTGCGCCTGACCAGTTCCCGGATCTGGAAATGCTTGATATTTGGGCGGATAAAAACACACTGAAATCGGTTTATGTGCAGTCCTTTATACATAGTGGATCGTGGTGGTTTAAACCCAACGAGAACAAAGGTATCATAATTGGAGATAATGAGCACTTATTTTTAGACCTTCGGGAGCTTACAATACCAGAAACACATACACCAAGTCCAAACGACCACACAGGTCTTTATTACGCCCCGTGGCTTCCTTTCATAGGGCCGCTGCATCACATTGATCCAACTAACAGCGAGTATCACACTGATGTCATACACACAGCAGGAAGCGAGAACGCCTTCGGTTTTTTTGAAATGCCAAGGCCGTCTATCAACACATACATTTCAATATCCCCAAATCTAGGGATGCGGTCTCCAACGGCTTATTATGTTGCTCCCGGCACGGAGCTTAACGTTTTAGTCACAGTAGCGAACGACGGCTCTGCACATGACACAATAGTCGGCATTGAACCGGATGTCAGCCTTACAGTAACCAGAACGGCATTCCTTCCAGGGAGGTTCCCCGTCGACATAGATGCCACAATAGGAAATAAATTCGGCCCCATCGCCTCGGAGCCCCTCTTTGAAAGCGACGTTCCTGCAGGCAGAGGAGCTTCCGTGACATTTATGATAAACTCTACAGATGACTTTGTTCCGGTTCCAGATATCATTAAACCATCACAGGTAACAAGCCTGTTTGCAAAAGCAAAGGTCGGAAACATCACAGACGTTGATTATGCCATTATCATCCCCAAATATCTCAATGGCTCGGTGTCATTGAACAATTTCATGGGAACGATAAGGCAATTGAAAACAGATTTGCATAGCTTCTTCATAGAAAAAGGAGCTTACCCGGCAGCAGTTGTCCTTTATCTCAATTGGTTTGGATCTGATTTGGATATGTCAATAACAGACCCTTCTGGAAGAAGGATAAGCTTCAACAGGACCACAGGTAACCTTACATCCGAAATACCAGGCGCTAACTACTCTGGTCCTTATAGCCAGCCAGAAACTATAACGGTCCCTAACGCCACTGATGGAAATTGGACCATAGAAGTGCTCGCCGTGGAGGTAAACGACTCAGAGCCTTATGTGGTCTCAGCTACAGTAATAAATATGACAGAGGAAACGACTACAACCACGACAACAACGCTTCCCGAGCCGACTTTAAATTCTGCCCCTTCTACGGTATCTTCAGGAGGAGACGGATCAGGGTTGTCTTTGCCAAAAACACCAAAAAGTGCAAGTGAAACGAATATTACCAAGCCGCCCGAGGAAAGTGCGCCAGCGGAAACGGGAACAATAAGCCTCCAGAAGGAGATTGCCGAACCCTCCAAAGAAATTGAAGAAAATAAGAAGCTACAAACGCCGACTGGACGTTCTATTTCACCGCTTCCCGGCATGGCAAATGCAATTGTAATGCTTCTTGTTGTTGTAACAATCTTCGTCTCTTTCAAGAGGTTTTTATGATAAAGAGAGAAGAATTTCAACAACATATAAAACCATTAGCAATTGGGTTAGTTTTTGTTGGAGCGGTTCGTTATATGGTGGCTCAATATAATGTCGACCTTTTCGGTGGTTTTTATTTCTCTCTAATTCTTTTTATTGGTTGTCTGATAGCATCTCTTTTATCAACCAATATTAACATAAAAATATCTTTTATCTATGGGGTGATTATTTATTTGGCAGCAAATGTTATGCCCATGTCAGCTAGTATCATTGCTGGAGCATATGCGCCTAGAATACTTCTAAGTGTCTTCTTACCTAGCTTTCTTCTCCTATTCTGTCTCCCAGCAGTCCTCGGCTCTGTTGCTGGGTATTATCTCCGCAAGCTGCTGAAAAAATAATTTGGCGAAAACGACATTTCTTTGATCGACCTTTTGACCGGATAAACAAGGTATGCTTTTGAAGCTGCTAACAACCATTGGCAAAAGTTTGTGGTGCCCCGTCTGGGATTTGAACCCAGGTCCGCGGCTCGAGAAGCCGCTATCCTTGGCCGGTCTAGACGAACGGGGCGTATAGAACACTTCAATTGCTGTCTGCAGATGCAGTCCGCGGCAAAATCCTTTTGACGGTAAGTGGAACGACTCCCTTGTCGAGTTCTTTTCTTGCAATCTCTATGGGGTCAATCTCGCTTTGCTTCCTTGCCACAAGAACAGGCGCGCCCATGGCTATCTGCAATGCCCTTGCGCCCAAAATGCGCGTTTTCTCGTATTTTGTGTAATCCTCTATGTTGAACAGCTTCATAAAATCACCCTATGTACCTCAGTTCGTCCTTCTTCACAGTCTCCTTCTGGTGCTTCATCGCCCTCATTTGGATGTCTTCAAGCCTCTTGAGGAACGACTTCATTTCCTTCACGCGGCCGTCGAGGGATGCCGCGATGGTCGGCGAAGTCGCCGTTGACGAGGCTGGTCGGATCGTCCGGAACGATCTTGCACTCCTTCATGAGCTTTTCATCGCTAACGGCGCCGAGGACTTCAGGCTCGTCCTTCTCTATTTCGCCAGTCCCAAACCCGCCAAGAGTATAGATGAATTTTGTGCCGTAGCCTTCGACAAAGTCAAGTATCTTTGCCGCGACTTCGTAATGGCCAAAGCCGCCCTGCTCCGAAGACTGGCAATCGCCGACAAGTATTATGAGGTCAGTCTTGCCTTTGGGATCCTGCCAATAATAAAATTCGTTCCTCAAAACGTGGACGACATCGTTCTGCAGAAGCACGAACGGCGAGAAGTACGGCGAATAGAGATGGGCGAATTTCTTTGCCTTGAGCTCTTCAATAAGCGAGCCTGCGACTATTCTCCCCACGTTCCCGATGCCTGGCAACCCCTCGATAAAAATGGGGTTTTTCAGCTTCGGCTTCTCCAAAACCTCTATCCAAGTATCCATAAGCTCCCTATATTTCCAACGGATAGCATATAAGCTTTACTTCCGGCGGCAAGTAGTAATATATCCTTCGTGGTTTAAAAGGTTGCATGCTTCTCGAGGAGGTTTCTCTCGACCAACGGGCAAAGGAACTCCTAAAAAGCAAGGGAATAGAGCGTTTGAACCCGCCGCAGGAGCTGGCAATAAAGGCAGGGATCCTCGATGGAAAGAGCGTTGTTGTTTCGTCTCCGACAGCATCGGGAAAAACACTTATAGCCGAGCTTGCAATTTTGCGCAATTGCCTAAAAGGCAAGAAGTCCGTTTATATTGCCCCATTGCGGGCATTGGCTAGTGAAAAATACGACGACTTCCAGTACAAGGAACTTGGGATAAGGACGGCTTTATCGACAGGGGATCTGGATTCAAACGACTCATGGCTGTCGCGTTTTGATGTAATCGTCCTGACAGCGGAAAAGATGGACTCACTCATGCGGCATTCCCCTGAGTGGCTCAATGATATCGGACTTGTAGTCATAGACGAGATCCATCTGCTCAACGATGAAAACAGGGGGCCGACACTTGAGATAATAATAACACGTCTGCTGGACACGGGATGCCAGATTCTTGGGCTGTCTGCGACAATAGCCAACGCATCGGCGATTTCAGACTGGCTCAACGCGGAACTCGTGACGTCAAACTACAGGCCTGTCAAGCTTTCAGAAGGCGTGTTCAACGGCAGGAAGGTCGTGTTCAACAACAAGGAAGGCTTTGATTTGAAAGGCGATGAAATATCGCTTGTGAGAAACGCACTTGATGCAAGAAAGCAGGCATTGGTTTTTTCATCCACAAGGAAGACTGCCGAAAGCGGGGCGGAAAAAGTTTCGGTTGCCACAAGGGAGTTTGCAAACAGGGAAGAGCTTTCCAAGGTCTCGAAAAAAATACTCGATTCTGTCAGCAAACCCACTGAGCAGTGCAAACGGCTTGCTCGGCTGGTGGAGCAAGGAGTAGCTTTCCATCACGCAGGCCTTGTCAATGAGCAGCGAAAGGCAGTCGAGGAGGCGTTCAGGAAAGACCTCATAAAGGCAATTGTTGCCACCCCCACTCTTGCTGCAGGCGTAAACCTCCCTGCATACAGGGTCATAATCACAAGTTTGAAGCGGTTTGACGGCTACGGCTCGTCGTACATACCTGTCCTTGAGTATAAACAGATGGCTGGCCGCGCCGGTCGTCCCAAATATGACACGCAAGGCGAGTCGATAGTCGTTTCCTCAAACGCAGATGAGATAATGGACAGGTTCATCAATGGCAAGGAGGAGGATATAACATCAAAACTGGCGGCAGAGCCGATTCTAAGGACGCACATTCTTGCGCTTATCGCAACTGAGACAGTCAGGGACGAGACGACTCTCATGGACTTCCTGTCAAAGACGTTCTTTGCTTTCCAGTACGGGGATATTTACAGGCTTGAGGAGCGTGTCCTCAGGACAGTTGACAGGCTTGAGGAGCAGGGTTTTGTGAAAGGAACTGTTGGATTGAAGCCGACGCTTGTCGGAAAGCGTGTTTCACAGCTGTATATCGATCCGGAAACAGCTTACAGATTCATCGAGTCAATGAAGGAAAAGAAAATAAGCCCGTTTGGGATGCTAGCGCTGGTTTCATCTGCAAAGGAGATGGGCAGGATAAGCGTTGGAAAAAGGGAGGAGGACAAGTACAATGAAGTGCTGATGAAACGGGAAGGCGAGCTTCTTTACGTCCCTGAATACGGGAGCCTTGAGTATGACGAGCTCATGCCAGCGATAAAGGGCGCTCTGATACTCGAGTCGTGGATAAGCGAGCGCGGCGAGGACGAAATATTCCAGGATTTTGCAGTCACGCCTGGGATGCTTCGGGGAAAAGTTGAGATAGCTGACTGGCTTCTCTATGCATGCCTGGAGATTGGAACGCTCATGAAGCATCAGGAATTGGGAGAAATACGGAAAGTGAGGGAGCGAATAATAAACGGGATAAAGGAGGAGCTCATACCCCTCATAAGGCTAAAAGGAATCGGCCGTGTGAGGGCAAGAAGGCTGTTTTCATCAGGCTTCCAAAGCCTTCAGGACCTCAGGAAAGCCCCCCTACAACGCCTTGAGCAGAGTATAGGGAAGGAGACTGCCCAAAGGGTAAAAGAGCAGGTAGGGGGAGCTGATAATGCCATCCTGGGGCAACCAGAAGAGGGACAAAAGTATAATAACGTTAAGGAAGAATAATGCCTATGAAAAAGTCCCTACTGCGAAAGGATTACATAATGGAAAGCATAAAGGGAGCGGACAAGTATGAGAAGTTCGTCGAGAACGAGCTGCTTCCAGAGCCTGTGGAATATGTGGTCGTCATAGAGGATACCACAAGGGCGGAACTCGAAGATTGCCTGAAGGCGATGGAATATGATACTGACTTCCTTTTCAAGGACCCCCGTGGGGAGGATTTCTCAGCCGTGAAGGGGGCGGATTATCTTTTTCCAGGCGCCGAGGAGCTGTACAAATCAAAGCCGAAAAGCAAAGACGCTCTTGGGAAATTCCTCGATGAGATTTTTGCCCCATGCCGCGAAAGGATGCATCTCAAGTTCTGGGAAATAGGAAACAAGTTCTACGGGACTGCCCATGCAGACGCAAGCATAATCAATTTCTTCTGGGACCCTGCAGGCACGGTGAAGAAGCACGCGCCGCTAGGCGGCGATAGCTACATAGGCAAAGGCGATTACCAGAAAGGCACAAAGGTATTTTACTTCGAGGACCTTGCCGATGTTGAGGCATCTGAAGGAAGCCAGGAGAAAGAGTTCCTGGAAAAAATAAACAGGAAGTAGTTATGGCAAGGAAACTGATTTACGTCCCCCTTTACCATTCCTACGAGGAGATAGAGGGCATTGTGGAGCCGATTATCGACAGGGCTGTGAAAAAGTCTGTAGGCGTATTTGGGAGGGGTAAGGCAAAAAAGGAAATCAAGAGCGAAATACGGGACGTCATGAACTCGTCCGTAAACAAGTATTGGGATGCTGTTGAAAACGATGTTGATAAACTCATAGATGATTACGGGTCGTTGTCCGTTTTCCAAGAGGGAATTTATTGGGGTGATGATACGGCCAAATCCCAGGCGAAATCAGCCGCAGAAGCCTTTGGAACGAGGAACTTCTCTTATGTTTTCAAGCTTGCGGAAAAGGGCGCTAAGATAAGGGAGACAGAAGATATGGAAGCATACTTTGCGCATCTGGCAAACAATAAAGTTTCCCTGAAAAATGGAAAGGAAACAAACGATTCCGGGCACATTGACAGAAGGGACAGTGAAATAGCAAAAAGGATAAATGAGAAGCTTGATGGAAACGGCATACTTTTCCTCGGCTCCCTCCACAACGCCCTCCAATACATCGAAGATGACATAGAGGTAACGACGGTAAAGCCGTTTGATGCTTCGATGGACATGCGTGTTTCGCTGGGAATTGTTCTCGCAAAGAGGCGCGGAAAGAAATAAAACCCATTTAAACCCACAGTACAAATTCTATCTATTCCGAGTTCCTTTTCCGCTAACGCTTTTGGACTTGGAGAGAAATGTGGAGGCATTGGCAAAAGGGTTATGTCAGAGGAAATGGGCATCACAGTAAAGAAAACCGAGTTCAGCGAGTGGTACACTCAGGTCGTCCAGAAAGCCGGATTGGTTGACACACGGTATGGCATCCAGGGATTCCTCGTGCATCGGCCGTGGGCAATGAGGATAATAAAGAGGCTTTACCAGCTCTTTGAAGAGGAGCTTGACTGTACCGGACACGAGCCGACGCTTTTCCCGCTGCTGATACCAGAAGAGAACCTTAAGAAGGAGGAAGAGCACTTCCAGTTCGCCCCGGAAGTCTTCTGGGTCACAGAGGCCGGGTCAGACAAGCTTGAAAAACGGTATGCGTTGCGGCCGACTAGCGAGACTGCAATCTATCCTATGTATGCGCTCTGGGTCAGGAGCTACCGGGACCTTCCGTTGAAGTGCTACCAGTCCGTTTCTGTTTACAGGTACGAGCCGACAACGCGCCCATTCCTCAGGGGCAGGGAGTTCCTCTGGATAGAAGCGCATGACGTTTTTGTTTCCCATTCAAAGGCGCTTGAGCAAATAAAGCAGGATATGGGGATATGCGAGAAGGTAATCGGCGACAAGCTCGGCCTTTCATTCAAGTTTTTCAAGCGTCCAAAGTGGGACAAGTTCAAAGGCGCTGAAGACACGTACGCTGCGGATTGCATGATGCCCGAAGGCCGTGTGAATCAGATTGCGTCGACTCACGACTTAGGCCAGAACTTTGCGAGGGCTTTTGGCGTCAATTACAAGGATGAGAGCGAGCGTGAGCAGGTTGCATGGCAAACCACGTTTGGGATGGGGATATGGAGGATAATGGCGTCATTAGTGGCAGTCTTTGGCGACGACAAAGGGTTGGTGCTTCCTCCAGAAGTTGCTCCAATCCAGGTTGTAATCGTCCCCATTTACAGGAAGGGTGAAGGCGAAGAGGTAATAAAAAAATGCGTTCAGCTGGCCGAGTCGCTGAAAAAGTTCAGGGTCCATATAGATAAACGGGATGAGAAGACTCCAGGTTTCAAGTTCAATGAGTGGGAGCTTTTCGGCGTCACGATAAGGATAGAGATGGGAAAGAGGGAGGCAAATGAGGGTAAAGTAACAATTGCCAGAAGGGACACAGGGGAGAAGACGGTTGCCCTGGAAAAAGACTGCGAAACTGCCGTAGCAAAAGAACTTTCGTTGATTTTCCACGGCTTAAAGGAGAAATCATTGAAGCTCTCATCGACAGCAGAAGCGAAAACAATGGACGAAATAATGAACGCAAAAACGCTTTTCATAAAAACACAGTTATGCTCTTCCAACATGGATGGCGAGGAGTGCGCAAAGAAGCTCAAGGAAATCGGCCTCCATGTAAGGGGGACACTTTTAGACCGTGAGAATCCCAAGGGCACATGCTCCATCTGCGGGAAGAAGGCAAACGAAGTCGTTTACCTCGCACGGGCTTATTAGCCTTTGTGCCGATTTTTAGCTATGCGCGTAGCCCTCATACAACCAAAGGTTTTTATGGAAAGGGTAAAGGATGTCAAAAACGCAGCACGCCTTGCCTGTAAAGCGGACGCAGAAATCATAGTCTTCCCGGAGCTCTACCCATTTTTCAACAGCTCCGGCAGGGAGATGGTAAACGAGGCTGTGCGGAAAAAAGCGCTTATAATATACGGTGAGACCATTGGCGGGAAAAACGCTGCAACGTTGGCTTATCCAAACGGAAAAGTGAAACGACATTTCAAGATGAAGATATGGGACAATGAAAAACGCGCCAGGGGAAAGAAGCTGAATGTTTTCAAGTATAGGGGGGTGCGTTTTGGAGTTCTCATTTGCGCGGATTTTTATGGCGGCGATTTGGCAGAAAGGCTAGTTAGTATGGGTGCCAGTTTCATCATAGTGGTCTCGATGGATTGCCCGGCTTACGGGGAGATATGGGAAAACGGCCTCGTCTATGTTTCAAGGAAGACAAACGTTCCTATAATATATGTCAATTCATGCTCTTTCCAGAAAGGCGGTAGGCAATACGGCGGCGGGAGAAGCAGAGTTGTTGTTCCATCTCCCGGGAAATTTTCGAGGAGGCAGATAATATCTGCCAAAGGGCCGATTTTCCGCCAAAAGGACCTTGTCTTAGTTGAGATGGGAACCAATGAGGGAATACGGGTATTTGATTTGGATCCAAAAAAATACAATGACCCGACGCGGGGAATGGTGAAATGATAACAGGCGTGAGGATGCAGAGGTGGAGGTCGCACATGGACTCCGTGTTCACTTTTGATAGAGGAACCAATGCCCTTATCGGCATAATGGGCTCTGGAAAATCCTCCGTACTCGACGCCATCTCGTTTGCGCTTTATGGAACCTTCCCGTCGCTTAAGGCAAAGAAACTTTCGCTTGACGACGTCGTGATGTCCTCTCCGCAGGAGATGAAGAACGCGTTTGTCGAAGTCTCATTTTCCGCAGATGGAAAAAACTACTCAGTCTCGCGGACAATAGAGAAAAGAAAGGGGACAAAGGCCGATTTGAGGGAAGCAGGCAAGCTCATTGAGACGGGCCCGGCTCCAGTCACAAAGTCTGTCTGCGATATACTGAAAATGGATTATGAGCTTTTTTCAAGGGCCGTTTACTCCGAGCAGGACAGGCTGGATTTTTTCCTTACAATACCCAAGGGGCAAAGGATGAGGATAATAGACAACCTTCTGAAGATAGATCTTTTTGAGGAAGCAAGGCAGAATTGCGTTTCCGTTTCCAACAGGTTCGAGGCCGGGGGGCGCGATGAAAGGAAGCTCCTTGATGACATTGAGCGTGGAGTTGACATCAAGCGGGAGAAGACACTTGAGGAGGAGATAAACCGGTCAATGGATGAGAGGAAGGGCCTTGAAGAAGAAACAGCAAGGAAACGCTCAGAACTCAAATCAATCGAGAAGGAGACACTGGAACTTGAGGAGAAGATATCCAAGTCCGAGGCGATTAAAGCTTCCATGGGACGGGAAGAGGGTGCACTTGAGGCGCTTAGGAAGGAAATAGCCTCTTTGAGGATTGATGCTGTGAGAAGCTCAAAGGAGCTGGATGAAGCCGTCTTGGGGATGGGCAACAGGATTGGGAAGCTTTCCACATTGGAAACGGATGCGCGCTCAGAGATAGGCTCACTTAACCTACGGAAGAAGGAGCTGGACAAGAGCAAGGAGAAAATCTCATCAATGAGCAAATGCCCCGTATGCCTTCGTGAGCTTGACGAAGCCCACAAGGGGACACTTGCCCTTGAGTTTGACGAGGAGAAAGATAGGATAGAACGGCGCTTGACACACTTGCAAAAAGAGGCATCTAACATGAATGCGGAGAGAAACACACTCGAAAAAGAGCGGGCTTCACTTGAAGCAGAGATGAGAAAATCCCTCCAGTCGGAAAGGGACATGATGAGAAAGGGAACCATCCAAGGGGATATCTCAAGGCTTGAAAACTCGGTAATGGAGAAGAAGAGAGCCCTTCAGTCACTTGACTCCGGATGGCAAAGGGAGGCCCTGCGGGAGAAAGTATCGGAAAGGGAATCTTTAGTGAAGCAGGAGAGCGCACTTTCCGAACGGCTGCGCTCGCTCAAGTCGATACTTTCTGAAAAAGAGGCTTCGCTTAAAATAATAATGGAAAGGAAGGCGCTGATGGAGGAAATGAAGCGAGAAATAGAAACGCTAGCTCTCCTAGTGTCGGAGCTAAAGTCGTTCAATTCTTCACTGGTTTCAACGCAGGAGGAGCTTAGGAGAATTTTCATAGATGACGTGAATGACTCGATGGCAAGGATATGGGAATACATCTACCCGTACGGTGATTTCTCATCTGCGCGGCTGTCAATAGTGTCTGGCGATTATGAGCTTGAGCTGCTCAGAAAAGACGGATGGTCCCACATAGACCTTGCTTCTGGCGGCGAAAGAAGCACTGCATGCCTTGCGCTTCGCATCGCATTTTCGCTTGCGCTTGCGCCAAACCTCAGGTGGCTTGTTCTGGATGAGCCAACCCACAATCTCGATTCAAAGACAGTGGAGAGTTTGGCGATATTGCTGAGGGAAAAAGCATCATCATTGGTGGAGCAGATATTCCTCATAACGCACGATGAACGGCTTGAGGACGCTGTCACAGGTTATCTTTACCGGCTGGAGAGGGACAAGGGAAAGGGAGATGCAACCAAGGTCGAGATGCTTGTTGGTCCGGAAACAGTATAAATACTTTATCATCGAGTAGTAGGTACATGTCACGCACAAAGAACATTCCGATTATAGATGATTTGAACGTGCTCCGCGGTTACGATGTAGAGGGGCCGCTGGCAAGCGTTTATGCATCTGAGGAATGCAATTATCAATCAGATAAGCCGAAAACGGAAGTTAAAGCCAGAGAAAAAATACAGCAAAAGGTTTTTGACGACAAGTCGCTTGAGAATGAGGATTTGGTCATGTTGGCAAAAAGCACCGGTTGGATACCAAATACATCACATGTTTACAAAATGGAGTGTGACGTTTACAGGAAAATACCCAAGAGGTCTTCATATGACGATAAAACAGGGAAGGAATCATCTTGTGATGACGAGGAACTAAACTTCCCGATAAAAATCGATTTAAACAAATGAATATTAAGCCGTGAGAAGATGACGCAACATCTTAAAGGGACTGTTATTTGTTATGTTGACAAATGCGAAAGATTTTAGCTATCAAAGGACTCTCTTCCCCATGTCCCAGCTTATTGTTTTTTTTGGCGTTATTTTTATTATCAGCCGTTTCATTGTCATTATGAACTCTACAAACTTCTCCCGTGTAACGCGGTCAGGCATATAGCGCGATGCGAGGAATTTTATGCGCTGGCCGCCGTGGTCGTCGTATACTTCTGCGCTCCCTTCGATAACGGCGACCTTCCTATGGTCCTTGGATGCAATCAAAAGGGTCACGTGGGGGTCTTTCCTCAGGTTCCGGACTTTTTGCGTTTCCGACGTGGCGACGTAGAAATGCTTCCCGTCGTATGTGAACCACACGGGAACCATGTGGGGAGAGCCGGTTTTCACCGTCCCGATGATGGCAATATTCGGTTCGTCATACAGTTTTTCCAGCTCTTCCTTAGTCAGCGCGTTGTCCATTTGCAGTTACAGGTTTGCAACGAATAAATACTAGCCAACGAGAAGCTTCACCAGCGCTCCCGTTATGTACATCGCGAAAAAGCCCGCTAGAATGCCGGAGTAGAGCCAATTTTCCTCGGACTTCGGAGCGTGCCTTAGGATCTCAACTACAACATAGAGGATTGCCGCTGCAGCAAGCCCGAAGAACAGCGTTGCCAACGCGTCGGAATAGAAGCTGAATCCAAGGACAACGCCAAGTATTGTGGGGATTCCCGCGATAAGCCCCATCTCGAGGAGTTTTTGCTTCAGACTTCCCTGCTCTGAGAGCAACGGAGACATTATTGCTATGCCCTCTGAAAGGTTGTGGAGCGCAAAGCCGACAACAAGAAGCGTCCCAAGCGAGGCCAGCCCCTGGGCAAAAGATGCGCCAACGGCAAGCCCTTCGCCGAGGTTATGAACGCCGATTCCAAGAGCTATGAGATATGATATCATGAATGGGGTTTTCTCGCCTTTCCCGCCGCGTGTTTTGGAAATGTAAACGAGAATGGCAACGCCTGCGGCAATGCCCCCAATGAAGATTACGGGCCCAAGATGTATCGGCAGCCTCGCTGCAAACTCAGAGCCTTCGTGCACAGTGTCTATGAGAAGGAAAGCAAGAACGCCTGCGGAGAACGCCGAGAAGAACGTTATCCAGTCCTTTTTCATTTTTCTGAAAGCATCAAATGGCAGCATTCCAAGAAGGACTGGTATGACGCCTATATACAGGCCGAGAAGGATGGATGTCCAGAGAGTTGCGATGCCAAAGGACGGTGTCAGGGAGGCTATTATGGCGCTTGACTCAAATGCCGTGCCGTCTGAAATAACTAGCTTTACTTTGTATGGAAGGCCTTCTGTCCAATCATACGGTATCTTTATTGTGGAGTGGCCGAGCCGGGGAACGTGGGAGTTGTCTATGACATAGCTCACCAGTCCCGCAGGATGCGGTCCGCCAACCTGAACAGCTCCAATATCAACATCAACCGGGCCGGTGTTCATCACTTTTGCAACAATAACGCCTTCCCGGAACTCCATGCGGTATATGCTTATTTCAGGAAGTATTGTTCCGCCAAGTGGCTGCGGAATAAGGAAAGAGAACATCGGCGGATTAAGGAAGAATGCCACTGCGAAAATGCCAACGATAATGGCAATATATTTGGAGCGCATCATGCCACCTTGAACCATCCGCGCATTCCACGCTCCAAATGCTCGCCTATGTGGTCGTGGAACATGTAAAGGCCAGGGGTAGCGTACGAGAACTCTATTATCTTCCTCTGTCCCCACCCCACCAGCGAGGCATCGTTGAGGACATAGTTCCTGTCAAAGCCGATAGGGCCGTACTCCCTGAACACGTTTGCGTGGACATGAAGGACTGAAGGCTCTGCGATGTTGATGTTTGCAAGGTATATCCTTACGGTTTCGTTTGCCTTTATTTCGATTGGATGGTTCATGTAATAGTCGGCACGGCCGTTGAACGCGTAGAACTCCGCCTCGTCAAAATCACCGTCCGTATCTATAAACTGCTGGAACAAGACCAGCTCCTTTGCTGGCGGCAGCTTGGCCTTGGTGTAAACTATCAATGACCCGAAATAACCCCGCGAGTCCTTCTCTGTTATGGAGAAAACATGTGAATGGTAAATATACATTCCCGGGGGTTCGGTCTTCAGCTCATAAATGTAGCTTTTACCCGGAGCTATGACTTCATGGACGCCGTCGTATCTCAATTCATGGATGCCGTGGAAATGGAGAGTTTGAGGGCGTTTTCCATTGTTAATGAACTTTATCCTTATGGTCTCTCCCTCAATTGCAGTGAGTGTCGGACCTGGCACCGTCCCGTTGAGTGTCCAGGCATCCATGAAAACCCCAGGGTAGACTTCGTGTTTGGCATCTTCTGCTACGACAGTTACCTCTCTTATGCCGTTGGCGGCAGGCTCAGGGCGCGCCACATGCGGGTTGAAGATGCCCGTATACACTTCGTGGGTTTCAGTTTTGGCTTGTCCCGTTGCAAGGAAAGACGCGCTGAAAACAACAAAAGACACCGCGATAAGCATCGCAATAGTTTTTTTGCTATCCATAAGGATACTACCGTGATGGGCATATTTAAACATATCTACTATTATACGTTTCATCTAAAAAAATTAGCTGCATCTAATTTAAATATATTCGAATCCAAATATAAACATGGTTAATCTGCAGGCGTTAAGCATGGCCCACCGACGGGAAAGGAAGTCCGATAGGATAGAGGACTACATAGAAGTCATCTATGAGCTTATCAGGCAGAAGGGATATGCAAGGACAATAGACATCGCCGACAATCTTCATAAGAAACCACCCACAGTGACGAAAATGCTTCAGAGGCTGCACGGAGACGGGTTGATAATATATGAAAAGCACCGCGGCATTGCAATGACTAAGTCAGGCGAAACCGCTGCCCGCTCTGTGATCAAGAAGCACGAGATACTCACAGACTTCCTTAAAATATTAGGGGTTAGCGACGAGATTGCCAACAAGGACGTCGAAGGTTTTGAGCACCATGTCTCGCCGCAGACAATAGAGAGGATAGCGAGATTCATGGACAAGGCGAAGAAGAACCCATCAATGCTTGAGTGATTTTGTGGAAAAAATAAACCCGGTAGTTTTCCTGAGGGCTTCCCTGGGATCAGTCTTCATCTGGTTCGGAATAGACAAGCTTGTCAACACCGCCTATTGGTACATGTGGGTGCCGCAGTACGCAACACCGTTCTTTAGCCAGGATTTGCTGAGGATTTTCATGGTCTCATTGGGAATAATAGAGGCTGCATTGGGAGTTTGCATAATAACAGGGTTCTACCTGCGCCGTGCGTCCCTTTTTTCTGCCATCATACTTGGCGCAACAATAGTTTCGCTTGGCATACTGCCCGTAATAAGGGACATTGGTTTTTTGGGAATCTCGATTTATCTCTACCTTACATCGGAGAGCCAGTCAGGGGAAAGGGTTAAAATAGAAAGCCGCGGGAAGGTGGTGCTGGCCGTCGTTGTTATCGCGGTATTCATGGCATCATTGGTGTTTGGCACCTCAGGGGCCCCCGTGCCATCAGAAAAGGAAAGGCTGGCGTTTGTTTACCCCAAAGAGGGTTCTTCCCTTGATAATGGCCAGATGGAAGCGGTTATT
>JACRMZ010000007.1 GCA_016219455.1 Candidatus Aenigmatarchaeota archaeon | reverse complement strand
TATGTCTGATTTGGCATAATACTCCTGGAGCATGTGCTCCCATTTTCCCTCTTCGGCAAAATGCTTTTCGACATAAGTGATACCATCCGAATACTTGGATTTTATTTCTGCCGGAACCTTTGAAAGAACGGTCATCTCCACATCGTATTTTTTCCTGAGCCTAGAGAACACTTCCAGTGCCTGCAAACCGCCCTTTTCAACGAAGAACCTGCTGGAAACAAGGAAACGCACATCGGCATTGTCCGGTTTCCTGAAATCAAATTCCCTGATGGCTGGATAAACGACTTCTGTCTTTTCCGAGGCGTCGCTGCCATAATAGCTCTCTATCGAGGATTTGGCTGCTTCTGTCCAGGCAAGAATCCTCTTGCAATTTTTAGATAAAAGCATCTTTACTATTGCTTTCCTGTACTCGTCCCTCATAAGGCCCCTTATGTTGTAATTGGCAAGAGACGGCGCGTGTTCGACATCAACGACCCAGGGCGAGTCGTTTCCTATGAGCATCCCGTGGCATGAGTGTATCAAATCGGCACCTGTTGCGTCAATGTTCAAAATCGGCGGTTTGATTGATGTCAGCGCTTTCCACGCAATCCTCTTCAGATGCTTTGCCAGGCCCCCCTCGCCGCGCGTCGTGACGCCTTTTGGAATTTTATATTCAACGCCTTCCGGCGGGAAATCCACAAGCTCCTTGAAAATCGGATGTGAAGACATCCTGAGGGCAACGTTGATTTTTCTCATTCGCACACCTTCTTGCCCGTAAGGCATATGTAATTGCATTTTTTTCCCGGTATTTTAACATTCCCCAAAAACTCATAAATCTCTGTCTTCGGCTCCCCGAATGCTGTTACCAAACGCAATTTACCGCGTATTTTCTCAATTGACTTGTCCGCTGACCAGGTTGAGTAAATGATGGTTTTCACTCCATTGCTCTCAAGGAACTCCTCTGGATTGTCCCCGAGGGCGCAGGACCGGAACACCTGGACATCCTTTCCACGGGAAGCAAGCTGCCACATGACTACAGAAGAATACAGAGGTTCATCATCGGAAAGAAGCGCTATATTCCCATTGGCAGGAAAATCGCCAAGCAGGTAGGGTTTTATTGACGGCAAAAACGCGGCCATTGAAGCGATAATGTAAACGCAAAGAACCGCCGCTAAAAAAACCCGGTTCCTGATTTTTTCGTCCATGAAACTTGACGTTGCCAAATATGCGGGAAGCATGAAAAACTGGACAAAACGGATTTCCTTGTTTGTTATCGCGGAGAGCGCAAAATACAACAAAATGGAGAAGGAAAGCATTTTTTTAGAGTGCTTCTTTTTACTAAGAATATAGAATGCAAACACCAGGAGAATCGGGAGATAAAACAAAAACCCGGCTTGTGGGGCATAAATGTAATAAAGCCAGAACTGCGGCGACAGGAAATCGGTCGGCTCCCCCTGCGCCGGAGCGTAGACCGTCGCAACGAGCCTGTTTATTTCTATCCCACCTACGGCATTGAGTGCAAAAAGATACGGGATGATTATAACCATGAACGGCACAAGAAATTTCACGGTTTTGCTAGCCTTCTCCTTTAAAGAACGTCTGGAAAAAACGATGTCCAGTATGAAAAGAGGGAGCAACAGTCCGCCTACCTGTTTGCCTAATGCTGACAACGCCACGAGAAAACCGGCTAAAACGTTCGGCTTCCAATTGGCGCTTTCCCTGCCCTTTAGGTAAACCAAAATGGCCAGGAGAAAGAAGAAGAACGCGGTGAAATCCTGAAATGCCCGTGAAGCATAGAGAAGCGAGAACGGCGATACGGAAAAGAGCACTGTGGCGATAAGGGCTGTTTTTCCGTCGAAAAGGCGCTTTCCAATGAAATAAAACGCAATAAAGGTCCCCAGGGCAAATGACAAGTTGACTGCTCTTGCAATGAAGGACGAAGGCCAGAAAATCCAGAAGAAAAACGCGTTAACGAAGTGGAACAGCGGCGGGTAGGCTATCTGGAGCTTCGGGTAATTGACCAGATAGCTTATGGCGAAATGGTACGCGCCTGAAATTGAATGATTGGAAAGCAAATTGGCGAAAAAATCCCTGTAGAAAACGGAGAGCAGGAGATGCGTTCCCTCATCGGAAAAAAGGTAATTGTTCATGAACGTGTAAATCATGGCACCGGAATAAACGGCAAGGAAGCTCGCAAGCATTTTTTCCGTTTTTTCAAGCGTTCTGGCAACACCAAAAAATATGCCAAAACCAATAGCAACGTTCCTCAAAATTATCAAGATTGGTGAAACGGCCAAAAGTTTTGGATTGTCATTTGATATCCACAACGACGAAGGCAATGCCGTTGCCAGCAAAACTACCAGCAGCGCAAACGACATATGCGGCCTGAAAGGGATAAGAGCGAAGGCGGCCAGGAACAACAGCATTGTGAATGCTATGTGGATGAAATACAACGATGAATTATAGCTCTGACCACCCATCTTCGACGGGTGTTTTCTGTAGAGAAGCGCTCCCCAATATCCCCTTCCGTATTTTTGCTTCAGATAATGCCTCAGGGAACTTGGATGCGGATGGAAAACAATTGCCTTGGGGTTAAAAACCATTTTTCCTCCCTTGGCTGCCAGGCGATATGAAAGCTCTGGGTCTTCGCCGCTTGCCTGCAGGAACGCCTCGTCAAACCCGTTTGCTTCGATAAAAACGCCCCTTCTATATGCCGCAGAATACGAACCTATGAAATCTATCCTTTCATGCTTTGCCATCCTTTCATATCTCTCGTCTATCTCGCGCTGGACAAACTCCGAAACGAGCTTTTCCGGGGAAAGGTTTTTGTATCTGCCTTGGACGCCAATGATCTCCTTGTCATTGAAGGGTTTGATCATCTCCTCAAGCCACTGGGGCTCTGGAACGCAGTCTGCGTCTGTGAAAATAACAATCTCACCCTGTGCCTCGCGTGCACCAAAATTCCTGGCCGCCGCAGGGCCTTTGTTTTCCTGGCTTAAGACGCGGAGATTTGGGATGTTGCAATTACTCAGAATGGACAGGGAGCTGTCCGTGGAACCGTCGTTGACAGCTATTATCTCAAAATCCGCAATGCTCTGTTTTTTCAGCGCGCCAATGAGCCTGCCAAGCGTATTTGCGGCGTTATAAACAGGTATAACCACGGTTGCTTTCACAACCTGTGCCAATTTCGGCAATATATAACCGGATCTGAGATAGTACTCCCTTCTTGCCTTGTCGCACCATTTCAGCAGGTCGTCCCTGCTCATGCCGTCTGGGCCCTTTATGTTTGTCGAATGCGAACCGTCGTCCCTGAGGAACTCTGAGTAGTCCTCACTGAACAGGAAATTGTTTGTTTTTGCCCACTGATACGCCTCCGTCCCTGGATACGCCATGAGCGGATAGAACTGTGCCGTGTCGGGATTAAGCTTCTTGGCAAAGTCTATTGTTGACTGCATCTTCTGGGTATTGTCGTTGGGCAGACCCAAAATGAAGCATCCATTGACTATCAGGCCTGCCCGGTTGACTTCGTTCATGAACTTCATCTGGAGATCCTCTGTCGACCCCTTATGGATGGCGTTGAGGACGTTTTGCGTCGGCGATTCAAACCCGACGCAGAGGAGCCTGCAGTTGGCTTTCTTCATCTTCGCAAGCGTCTCGTAATCGGTATTGACTCTGGCGTTGCAGCTCCATTTTATTTTCAGACCGCGCCTTGCTATCTCATCGCAAATCTGGTTAGTCCTGACTTTCTGCACGGGAAACGTGTCATCTTCTACTTGTATCTCGTTGACAAATGGGAGGTCGTTTTGGATGTACTCGAACTCATCAACAACGTTTTTAACGCTCCTTGCCCGATAAGAGCTTTTGAACGGGATGTTGCAGAACGAGCAGGCAAATGTGCAGCCACGCGCCGTAAGTATCGTCACCTCCGGCCATGTTATGCTGGCATAGAAATATTTTTTTATGCCTTCTTCGCCCAAGTGCTTGTAATACACTTCAGAAACAAACGGAAGCTCATCGAGATTCTCTATGAAGTTCCTTGGGGCATTGTGCCTGATCCTGTTGTCTTCCCTGAACGTCAATCCGTCTATGCCTTTGAATGGCTTGCCGCTTTCAAGGGCCCTTGCGAGATCGACAACAGTATAATCAAACTCGCCGCGGCATATGGTATCGATGCTTTTGCTGGTGGCTATGCTCTCCTGCGGAACGTTGGTTACGTGGATTCCAGTCATGCTGACATGCGTCGCCGGAAGGGATGCCTTTATTTTCTCTGCAAACGCGACGTCATTGTAGAACGACGGGGTGCTTGTGTCAAGAACTGCAAGGCCGGGTTTGAAGCTCTTGACCATTTCCATGGTCTGTTCATGCGTCCAGTCGTTGGCAACGGCATCAACAAGCTTGACTTCAAAGCCCGCTTTCTCAACGGCTCCGGTGGCATACGCGAGGTAGTACGGATAGTAAAAAGTCCCGCCCTTTGTGGAACAGGGCGAACGCGACTGCCTTGAAAATCTTTTTATGAACGGCGGGTTCAACATGAGAACTTTCATCATAACACCTCGGAAACCACTTATTTTACCTACTTAATAGGCAGGCTTTTAAAGGTTACTAAAAACTGCCACTGAGAGAGCTCCTTTTTGGCCTTCAGAGCGCCTTTGGGTAACGGGTTTAAATGTATCCACCGCATACTACCAGATATGAAAGAGAAGCTCTCCATAACCCTCGAGGACACGATTGTGAAGAAATTGGACGGGATTGTTGATGGCAAGGAGGTCAAGAGCCGGAGCCATGCAATTGAGAAAATAATACGCGAAAGGTTTGAAGGCAATGTCACCCAAGCGCTCATCCTCTGCGGCGGCGAAGGCACCAGGCTACGGCCTATAACATATGAGATACCAAAGCCGATGATTCCCATAAACGGGAAGCCTCTTCTTGAGCACATAATACGCCACCTGAAAAGCGGGGGCGTCACAGAAGTCATTCTCGCAGTCGGCTACAAACATGAAAAAATAATATCGCACTTTGGGGAGAAATGGGAGGGCGTTGACATCAAATACATAATAGAAAAGTCTCCTCTCGGCGACGGGGGATGCCTGCATCTTGCAAAGGACATCCTTAAGGACGCTTTCTTCATGCTTAACGGTGACGTCTTATCAAATGTTGATATCAAAGACATGGCGTCTTTCCACAAAGACGCCGGCTGCTTGTCGACAATAGCTCTCACAACCGTAAAAGACCCCAAAAGCTACGGCGTTGCAATAATGAAGGGGAATAAAATAACAAACTTCATGGAAAAACCCAAGAACCCCCCAACGCGTCTTATCAATGCAGGAATATACCTCTTTGACAAGAAGGTGCTGGAAAAACTCCCGGCGAAAAAAACGTTTATGATGGGCGAGTTGTTCCCATCATTGGCAAGCCAGGGGGAACTTGCAGGCTACATCTATGAGGGCAAATGGTTTGACGTTGGAACACCGGAAAGATACGAAATGGCAGTGAAGAGCTGGAAATAGCCTAAAAAAGCCCTGTAATCGCTTTTATTATCCCTTCCAATGGGGAAAACAATTTTTGGAAGAACGACGGTTTTTTTATTGATAATCCTGTGGGGGCAGGCACACTGGCTTCTTTCTTTGGCTTTTCTTCTATTTTCTGATCGGCCTTCTTCTTGCCAACATATACCTCCTTCTCGAACTGATATTCCTTGGCGCCATCCTGGGCTTTTATCTTCAGGTAATACTTTCCTTTCGCCGTTTCTTTCAGCCTGTTTTTCAATGTTGCGTTTATGGCATCTCCTGGAGCAAGGACCAACGAGGCACGGTTTCCGGCAGGACCGCCTTCCCACGATGTGCCATCAAAACCCAAGGACGCAATCTCGTTGCCGAAATAGAAGTATGATGAGATGTCAACGTTCTTTTCCTCTTCATCCTCATTGAGCAACGATACTTTCAGGGTTATCGTATCGTTGGCGTTGAGCTCTTCTGGTATTTCAACAACTTTTATCTGGACGCCTCCGGAAGAGCATGACGCCCTTCCAATGGGCGCCTCTTGGCGGATGTCAAAACCCTCGACTACAAGAACGTGGTCCCTGCACGGGTCTTTTACATAGACTGGTATCTGGAAATCAAAGCTGCCTTTTTCCTTCACATGTATTACCGACTTTCTGGCCTCATCAACCCAGGCGTAGACTGCGTATTTCTGCGTGTCACCCCTTTCCACAGTCAATACAACTTCGATGGGTTCATTGGGCCTTGGCTTTGAGACCTTGGTTATTTTTATCGAAGACTCCTGATGAGGGGGTAGTGTGGATGTTGAGGTGGGGGGCACTGTAGTAGAAGATGCGGTGGTTTCCTGATTGAAGTTGGCCTTTCCTGGTGTTGGAGAGCACTCCTTGATCGTCCCGTCTTGAACTGCACACCACGTTTTGCCTACTGTTGATGAAGAATAAGAAAGCTGTATGGTTTGAATTCCATTGGATAAAATCGCTGTATCGCCATCATTATTCAAACGCCCGTTGCCCCACGAACGATTTGTATGAAAATATACAACGCTCTCGTTGGTTATTTTTGTTTTATCGCTGCCCTTACCTATAATAAGGAAAAACTTATCCGTTATAATGCAGGAGCTTCCACACTCTATTGAATCACTTTTTGAATCATCTGAAAACACCCACTCGTTCATATTGAGTTGGCTGCCATCAGGGTTGTAAATCTCTAGCCACTCGGCGCCTCTTGGTGAAACTTCATTCAGAGAAAGCGCAAGTGCCGCCGCTGGCAAGAGGAGCAACGCCACGACTATTTGTTTTATCACAGAAGCATTAACCCCCAAAAGGATATATGCTATTCCTTATTGAGCCCGAAAAGGAAGAATGACCCGAGGGCGGCTGTCATCCAAAAGCTCATCAATCTGCCCAATATAGCCGCCGTGGTTATCTGCACGATTGTCAGTCCCATAAGCGAGGTGAAAAAGACAACCATCACGACCTCACCGCTCCCAAGGCCGCCGGGCAAAAGCGTCAGAACGCTTACCAGTGACGATATTATAAGCGCTGTCAGAACAACAGGATAATTGACACTGACGCCTATGGAAAGGAAAGCAAGGGAA
>JACRMZ010000006.1 GCA_016219455.1 Candidatus Aenigmatarchaeota archaeon | reverse complement strand
GACACTTACTCCACGGGAGAGATGATGAGGTTCAATCTTGCCCGCTCTCTCCTCAACGACCCCAAAGTCCTCTTCGTTGATGAACCCACAATCGGCCTTGATCCGCGGATAGCTTCAAAAGTCCGGGGGCTTCTTGGGGCCATCAACAGGGAGCGTGGCATGACGATTTTCTTAACGACACATTACATGGAAGAGGCAGAGCAGCTCTGCCACAGGATGGCATTTCTCAACAACGGAAAAATAGTAAAGGAAGGCTTGCCTGACGAAGTCCGGGGAAACGGCACGCTGGAGGAGGCGTTCCTTTCACTGACAGGCAAGAGCTTGGCGGAGGCTGAGCAATGAGCCAGTTCAACTTTTTTGGCCGGCATTTTCTAACTATTGGAGAAATATGGAGAAATGGGTGAAAAGGCCGATGAGATTCTTCAAGGATACATATTACATGCTCTGGAGGGAGACGAAGGCGTTCTTCAGGTGGAAAGAGTGGATAATAGCGGATTTATTCGGCTCGCTGATGTGGTTCATCGGGTTCATAATCGTCTGGAGAGCCATTCTTGCAGGCGGCTTCACTGAGTTTGGCGGCCTGACGCGGGAAAACTACATCCCGTTCCTTCTTTCCGGCTCGCTCCTCGCGCAGCTGATGTTCACGGCATTTGGCTGGGGTGCGCTCAACACGTTCCTTCACGAGAAGAATATGAGGACAATACAATACCTCCTGATTTCCCCGATGAACAAATACTCGATAGCTGCGGGGAAAATAATAATCCCCATCATACGGACTGGTATGATAAACGTCGTCATTGTTTCGGTGGCATCGGCATTTTTCGGCTTCGTTTTCAAAGGCAGCATTCTTCTCGTTTTTCTCGTTTACCTCATCGCGTTTATAGGGTTCTTCGCGCTAAGCCTCATCATCGCCTCGCTGACTCTCTGGCGCGAAGGCTTTGGCGACGCGTCATGGGTCCTCGGCGAAGCGCTGACCGTGTTCTCAGGGACAATGTACCCGATACAGATCCTTCCTTCCGGCATACGGGAAATATCGATGATGCTTCCCACAACACGCTCTGTCCTTGCCCTGCGGGAGATACTAGTCTTCGGGAAGGGGCTTGACGGGATAATGGGCCATCTCGCCTATCTTTCCGCCTTTGCAATCGTCTCGATGGCGCTTGCGGTAAAGACGTTCAAATTCGTCCAGAAGAAGGCAATGCTTGTGGGGATTTAGAGAAGCTTCCATATCTACGGCACTTCACGGTTTAAATACTTTCCTTTAGAAATCGTGTTATGAAGAAAGTTTCCCAACGAGTGACATCGATAACGACGAAGCTGGGTGAAAAGACCGACATAAAGGAGCCGTACGGCGACAATGTGCTGAACTGCAAAGTCCACAGGTACGTTGATGAGAAGTTCGAGATAACATACCTATGGGGATTCATAGAAGGTGGCGGTATAGCCGGCGGCTATAGTTCGCGGGACATCGACTATAATGGCGAAAGGGTTTACGAGGAAAAAGGCGGCAGGGTAAAAAAGCACGCAAAGGGGAAATGGGAAGAGGAACTTGAGCGTATCTACGAAAAAGCGCTGCAAAAAAGCCCCAAGAGCCCATAAAAGTCTATTTATAATAGGTAAGCGTTTTGTATTGTAGATGGACAGAAAAGTTGTTTTTGCCGCCGTGGCGATAGCGATTCTAGGGCTAGGTTTTGTTTTAATGCAACCCAAAGCACAGCAAAAGGAAGCGTTCACTGACGAAAAGTTCGCCGAACTTAGGAACAGGGAAATAACCCCTAACGACGAAGAGGTCGTCAGGGAATCACTTGACTATATCATGAAGCAGAAGATCTCGAAAAACGAGAAGGTAAAATATTCCTCTATTGCAGGAAAGCTTTCGCTGCAGGATGAAACAACCGGCACAGGCGATACCACGACAACGGCAGACCAGACGACAACGACGACACTTCTTTTGGACCCTGAAAAAGGCTGGTACGACGATTTCAAGGGCGATTTCTCCTATGCGGAGAAGTGCAAGCTTGGCCAGTCGACATGCACAGACGTCAAGGACAAAGACGGCTTTACGGCAAGCTTCTTCACTACTAACGCATGGACTTCGGTGGCGCACTACGGCGCAAGCCTCAAGGACAGCTTCAAAGCCCGCGCAGACGAGGAGCTTTACTGGTCAATCTGCGACATGCAGCTTATCATTGAGAATTGCAATCTTGACCCCCAAAGGTGCCTCTGGGTAGCAAGCCACATAAACATACTCTACGACGGGATAAAGGGAAAGAACGGGAATTATGAATCGCTTAACGACCCACGGTTTTACCGGGGACTGCAATGCGACCGCACAATAAAAAACAAGGTCAGCGACATATCCGATGACTACAAAAATACAATTATAAAGGTTGCAGAGGCTTCAATAACCAATCCAAGGACTGACGACTCCATGGTTGCGAGCTTCGAGTCCCGCGGCTTATCCGCTGCCTACAAAATAACAGGCGATTCAAAATATCTCAATGCCGCCAAAACCAGCGTCACGGATTCCAAGGCCACGATGTGGTCGAAGGACACTCTTCTTTACAACAACAACGGCTATGAGGTCCGCGCGAACATGTGCTGGACGATGCTTGCTGAACTCGATATATACGACATGACCAAGGACTCTTCCTACCTTAACGACGCGAAGGCTTTTGCAGACAAGAGCCAGGTGGCATCTCACATGACAGACACAAACTTCATCGGCGAACTTGCCCCGTGCCTCGAGGTGCTCTCCAGACTGGAAACATATAACCTCGGGTACGATGAACAGGCAAGCAAAATGAAAGCATATGTTTACAATAATTATCTTGATTCAAAGAACTCCCCGCTGTACACAGGGGAAGGCGGCTTCATGGTGACAAGCATCGACTCAATTGACTCTGCAGGCCTGAGGACATGGGGTGACCTCAAGACAGTGCTTGATACATCGTACATGGCTTACACGCTTGGGAGATTCAGGAAGGAGAGTGTTGGGCAATGAAAAAGGCTGTTTTGATACTCGTTATATTTGCAATGATGGCTGCAGATGTGTTTGCAGACCCTCCAGTAAGCTGGAGGTCGTTCCCTCCCCCGACATCCTGGTGCGTTTACGCCCCCGAACGCGGCGAATGCTACCGGCAATTTTC
>JACRMZ010000063.1 GCA_016219455.1 Candidatus Aenigmatarchaeota archaeon | reverse complement strand
CCCAACGCCTGCGAAGATTCTTTTTCCTTCTCCTCATTTATTTTTTCGACAGTTGCTGATTTTATTAAATCAGGTATCTCTTCCGTTTTGGTTTCCCAAAATTCTTTGTACTTTTCAGCATACCTTTTTTCCATCTCCTTGTGCACTATTTGATTTTCCTTCTCTATTTTTTGGATATCATTCGTGTGTTTATCCTTAAGACTGTTCAATTCGTTACTGTTCCTTTCTTTAAGCTTTTCTAATTCATTGATTAATCGCCTTTCTGCTATGTCTTCCGCTGTCTTTGACTCCATTTTTTGTCTTTCCATGGAAATGTCTTTCTCTTTTAATTTTCTTAAGTGTTTAGTTAACGTTTACCCCTTCGCGGTTAAGGTCTTCTGTTTCTCTTTCATTTCGTCTTCGAGATTCGGCGTTTTCATTTCCTCCGTCTCTATCCAGACGACGAGCAGACCCACGAATATCAGCAGGAGCGGAATAATGCCCTTAAGGACTGTCATCGTCGGGTGGAACCAGTCGAAATATGCAGGCTTTGGAACCAGCCAGAACGGCGAAATGAGCCATGCCCCGAGGACTATGAAAACTATCCCTACAAGCAGCTTTGCAAGTGCGCCCATTGGAAACTCTGAAATAGTTATCTATTTAAGTCTTCCAAAAGAGGTGTAGGGTTATGGGATTTTACTCCTATCTTAAGGATTATGAGGTCGCAAGGCCCAAGGGCGAGAAGGTAGTCGAGCGGCTGGAGCGTCCCTCAAAACTGGGGAAAGCGCGGATACTCGGATACAAGGCCAAGGAAGGCTATGTTATAGCAAGGGTACGCATAAAGAAAGGCGGGCGCAAGCGCCAACAACTGACAGGCGGGCGCAAACCAAAGCGCTCCGGGATGTTCTTCACCCAGGCCAAGAGTTTGAAAAGGCAAGCAGAAGAACGCGCCGGAAGGAAATTCCCAAACCTCGAAGTCCTTAATTCTTACTGGGTCGTTGAAGACGGCAAGCACAAATGGTTCGAGATAATAATGATAGACCCTGACCACCCGGTCATAAAGTCTGATAAATCTGTTAACTGGATCGCAAACGACCGCGGTCGCGCGTACAGGGGACGGACTGCATCGGGTAAAAGGTCACGGGGCTTCTAGATGGTTCTAACGGAAGCAATCGCGGCAAAGCTGTATTTCTGGTCGCTCAAGGGTCTGCTGTTTTTCTTTGTCGTTCTCGTTACATGGCTTGCAGGCAGGGTCGTGAGATTCATAATAGGCAGGCTGATGAAAAGGAACATCCCCTATTTTTACACCATATTGCAGGAATACGGTAAGTGGATAACATGGCTTGCAGGTTTCCTCATAGCGCTAGGCACACTCGGGCTTTCGGAGGGCGCGCTCCTTGTTGCAGTCGTTCTTCTTGGAGTCGGTTTTCTCATGTCCACCAAAGACGCGCTCCAGAACATCTTTGCAAGGCCGTTCATAGACATCTCATCCGACTTCAACGTCGGTGACTGGATACGGATTGGCGAAATTGCAGGCCGTGTAATTGAAGTGAATGCGATTAGCACCCTCCTGATAACAAAGGCAGGCGAGATGGCAGTCATACCAAACAGGACATTCCTCAAGGAAACGGTAATAAACGAATCCTACCAGGCAGGGTACGAGCTCACGATACCAATAGTGGTCCATAAGGCAGTCGACGAGGTCCTTCTTGAGCAGGAGATAATGAAAATCGCCGAAGAGCAGAAAAAATACATAAAGCCAGGAGTCACGCCAAACGTCGTCACCATTGCGTCAAGTGACCGCTCAAAAGAGCTTGCGCTTATTATCGTACTCAAAGACAGGCAAGACAAAGGGAAGTTTGTCGAAGCTATTAATGACGGCGTAAAAAAACTTCTTGACAGGATTTAAAGCAGCTTTACGTTGGCGCCGTACTTCTTCAGTTTCCCCTTCAAATCCACTTCAATATTAGCCAGCCCTGTCTTGTAGTAATTCGGCCTGTAGGAATTGGCTGTTATTTCAACTGCCCAGCTTTTCTTGTCATAGCTTATTTCTGCCTTGAAGTCCAGGAAACAAACAGGGACCTCCCCGTCATTGCCGGAATAGATGCTGTATTCCCTCTCAACAATCTTGCATTGTTTTTTTCCCCGGCATCTGACTCCCAGAACCTTTCCACTTTCTCCCATAAGCTCCTTTAGCTCCGAGACTGTGTGCGGTTCGTTTCCCCCTATACCAAAAAGCGGCGCTTCAAAGCTGTCGCCATATGAGTCTGTGCCGCAGAGGAACGTGACAGAGTTTGATCCATTCTCATCATCGTGAAATCCGCAATAAACCTTTGAGTCCCCCATGCCCAGAGCCGTCGCAGCATCGAGATAAACCCTAAGAGCGTCCGTCTGTGAAAAAACTCCTGTAATGCCTATGGCGTCTTTTTTTGTCCTGGTAATAATTCCCACAACTCACACACTCTTTAAGTTGGCGCCGTACACTTTCAGCTTTTCTTTTAGTTTGTCCTCAAGCTCTGCAAGCTCTTTGAGGAAGTGGTTAGGACGGGATGTATACAATTCGACACTGATTCCGTGGTTTGCTTGTTTGAGATTTCTACGGGCAACAACATGGATCTCAGAGATGGCGCTTTCCACGTCGTTGAATGCGGTGAAGTCATAGCCATTGTCTGTGTCCTTGCATCTCCCATCCTTAACAACGCAGAACGCATCGTTTATCAGGGATTTTCCAGAGAGCATTGCCTTGAGATCTTCTATGTTGTACTCACTTCCATATTTGTTTATTCTAATGCTGAATCCGTCTCCCTCGTTGTCTGTCCCACGGAACAATATGTCATTAATATAGCTATGAATATGGAACATCTCGCCAATTTTTAAGGTGCCTTTTTCCACACCGGCTGTTTCGCAGATGTCTGCATACATTTTGAACACGTTAGTATCACCCTCGAAGGGTGCTTCAATTGCCAGCGCTTTTTTCTTGCCTCTTTCAATTGTGCCCATCATACCATCTCCGCTTTTGTCCCGTAGGCTTTGAGCTTCTCGTTGAGCGAATCGCACAGCTTCTCTATCTCGGACTTGTAAAAGCCTGGGCGCTGGCTGTAGACAATTATTTCTAAGTCGCCGTTTGGCATTAACACGGCTTGGGCAGAGCTTACATGCCTATCCGTTGGTCCGCTTGCCTTTATTCCCATGCCTTCCTTCTTTAGAGACTTGCACTTCCCACCAACACTGCAAAAGACAGATTCTATGTAACCTTTCTCTCCGAGAAGTTCATCAAGTGACTTTGCCGTGTTCTTTGTTTCGTTGAATGATATTGTGAACGAATCCCCGTGCCTGTCCCTTCCGCTAGCCTTATAATCCCCCCATTCAGCATAGGTAAACGTCCCTCCATGAAGATGGGATAGGGAAGATATTGGGGAATCATCAAGCCCGGCTTCGGCTAGTGTGTCTTTGAACATCGCCAAAGATTTTTTCATCTCGCCTTTCTTCAAAACCTTCAATGCGGGTTTCTCGTCCCTCACTACTCCATCCATGAACATCACCTTTGCGTGTTATCGGCGAAAAGGTATTTAAAACTACCTGTGGGTAGTGAAATAGCAGATTTTAAGCCTGTTTCTCCAACTATTGTCATGTCCGATATTGAGGGCCACTTCAAGGAAGCTGAGCTTAAACGGGGTCTGAGCCTTTTTTCGGCAACGATGATTGGCGTCGGTGCCATCATCGGCTCCATCGTGTTCGTCCTTATCGGAACGGCTTCCGGGATAGCGGGACCTGCAATCCTTCTTGCGTTCTTCCTTAATGGAATCGGCGCGTTGATCACTGCGATGTCCTATGCTGAGCTGGGCTCGGCGTTTCCGGAAGCCGGCGGCGGCTATCTTTGGGTGAAAAAGGCGATGAAAGGGCCGCAGGCGTTCCTCAGCGGCTGGATGAACTGGTTCTCCCATGCCATTGTCGGCAGTTTTTACGCGCTGACCTTTGGGACGTACCTTACTTTTCTTATGAAATACCTGAACATCCAGCTTCCCTTTCCGGAGCCAATAACAATAAAGATTGCGACAACAATCGTCTGTCTCGTCTTTTTCTTCATCAATTACAAAGGGGTTTCGTACACGGGAAAAATAGAGAATGTGACGACAATACTGCAGCTCATCATTTTCGTCGTTTTCATAGTTGGCGGGCTTTCGCTCATTTCCCACAACCCCAACTGGAAAGAAGGGTTCACTCCTTTCTTTCCCAACGGCTGGGCTCCAGTAGGCGTTGTAATGGGATTGACGTTCATCGCGTTTGAGGGATTTGAGATAATCGTCCAGACCGGGGAAGAGATAAAAAATCCCAAGAAGAACATTCCAAGGGCAATATTCCTCAGCCTTGCAATAGTAGTTCCAATATATCTGCTTCTCATAATATCGCTTCTTGGCGGCATAGTGATACCAGGCCAGCCAACGTGGCAGTGGCTTGGCGGCCTTGGAGAACGCGGCATGGTGGAGGCTGCAAAAATACTCATGCCATACGGGGACCTTTTCCTGCTGGTAATCGGCGTCGTTTCATGCATGGCAGCGCTTGATTCGACGATATTCTCTTCTACAAGGGTGCTATTTGCGATGGCACGCGACCATAATGTCCCTAATTTCTTCCGCAAGGTCCACGAGGCCAACAGGGTCCCTCATCTGTCGCTTGTCGGCTCTGCGGTAATAATCCTGTTCATGGCCGTTTTTTTCGACATCGAGCTTGTCGCGGCTTCAGCTGATATAATGTTCATCCTTCTGTTCATCCAGATAAACTATGCCGTCGTCAAGATACGACACGAGATGGGAAACGACATAGACTATGGATTCAAGACACCGTTCTTTCCGTACCTGCCATATCTGGGGCTGCTGATAAAAGTCGCTCTGGGCGCTTTTCTCATCTACCATTACCCAATTGCGACTGCGATAACCGTTTTCTGGCTTGCTTTGGGTGCATTTCTGTACTACGGCTATGGGAGGGAAAAGGAAGTTGTCGAGAAAGAGCGCATAGAAATGCTCTCATCCCCGGAGGAGTACAGGATACTCACGGCAATATCCGAAACCGCGTATGTCAAGCCATTGATGACGCTTTCAACGGCAATAGCAAAATCGCAGAACAGCGAAATTGTCGCATTGAATGTCGTTGAGATGCCGTACCAGAGCTTTTTGCGCTCGGGAAAAAGGTTCCTGGAAGAGCGAATACCCCTTCTGGAGACTGCTGTCAGGGAAGGCGAAGCCGCGGGGGTAAAGGTGACAAAGAAGGAGATAATTGCGCACAATACCGCAAAGGCGATAATAGATTTTTCGCTGTCAACGAAAACCAACCTTATAATGATGGGGTGGAGCGGCCAGATAACCTCAAGGAAGGTTGCAAGGAGCGTGCCGGAAAAAATACTCAAGGATGCCAAATGCGTCACTGCTATCCTTAAGGAGAAAAATTTTCGGGAACCAAAGAACATCCTTGTTACAGGAAGCAAACGCGATTACATAACACGGATAAAAATTGCAGATTGGATAGCGACTAGCACCGGGGGAACGATAACCGTTCTCAGCATACTCCCCGACTCCGAGAGGAAGAATGTCCGTGAAATCCGCAAGGACCATCTGAAATACATGGAATTCTGCAAATCCCCGATAGAGAGCAAGATCGTCATCGGGGATACGGAGAGGGTCCTTATCACGAGCTCCAAGAAATACGACCTTTTGATAATCGGGCCGTCAACGGAATGGATACTCAAAAAGTTCCTCTTCGGCTCGACGCAGGACACGGTTGCAAACGACTCCCATTGCTCGGTGCTGTTTGTGAAGGATCCAGAAATAAAAGTTGACAGCTTTGCAAACCTGCTGGCAAAAAAAATAGTCGGCAAATAGTATATATGCTGGAATTGCGATTATTTATCAATGGCTTATTTTGAGAAGGAGTTGGGGGAAGAAAGCGTCATTGATTATTTCATGTCAGTGAAGGAGATTTCATCGATGTTCTCTGGCAATCCAAAGGTTTCGCCAAAACGCAAGAAATCCACTCTTCGCATCGAAGGGCTCTCTGGCAATGAACGCCTTAGGAAGTATTCTGCCGAGCTTCTGTTCGGGGAAACGGAGCCCGAAGAGATATGCGACTTCCTGTCAAAGTTCAAGTCTGTCCAGAAGGCTGAGATAATCGGTTATGGAAAGGACAAAAAACTCTCCCTTTTGCAGAATTTTGGCGACTGTACTATAGAATACACGCTGGAGAAAAAAACCCTTAAGGGAACGGTGAAGGGCGATGCCAAAGGCGTCAAAGAGATTCTCAAAATAGGGAAAGAAAGCGGGCTGATAGGGAAATACGTTCTGTAGTCCTAATTGCCGGCCAAGATAAACTGTTACTTCTTTTTCTCTTCCTTCTTTGCTTCGGCCTTCTTCTCTGCAGCTGGCTCCTTCTTCTCGTCTTTCTTTTCTTCAGTCGCTGCTGGCGTGCCTGCCGGAGTCACCGCGGCTTTCGCTGCGTCTGCAGCCGCCTTCTTCTCCGCTTCGAGCTTCTCCCTTACCTTCCTCGTCTCTTCCACTTGCTTTGCAAGCTTCTTCCTGTCATCGTCTATCTCTTTCTTCTGTTTTGCGTCAATGTCAGTCTTCTCCGCCTTTATTTTATCGTCAAAAAGCCCGCTGTCAATGTCTTTTATCAAGTCCTTGGGTTCCTTGCCCTCGACAAGAATGCCATAAGTGACGCAGCTTC
>JACRMZ010000014.1 GCA_016219455.1 Candidatus Aenigmatarchaeota archaeon | reverse complement strand
CTTCCTCATTCCTCCCCGTAAGGGCGCACAATATCCCCATGTAAGCGTTGTCCCTTGAACTGTAAAGATCCACACGGCTGTTGTGTATTTTACCGTAAAGCTCTTTGATTGGCCCACTCTTTCCAATCTTCTCGTTTATCTCCCTGTAAATAGTTTCTGATATCTCCAAATCGTAGTTTTCCGTGCCATCATCCAAATTGACTGTATGGTCGCAATGCTCTTTCGCCAGTTCCATGAGCTTTCGGTTTTTCATAACAATCAGAACATGTACCCCACTTCTCTTGGCTCCGAAAGGATGACGTTTCCATCAAGTTTCCTGAGCTTTGTTTTCTCCGCCTTTGGAAGCCTGTTCTTGTAGGCGTGGAGTTCTTTCAGCCCAAGATCCTTGGCAACATCATAGATGCTTGTTAGTTTGTTGTTGTTTATGTAAAGCTCCTCCAACGATTCCATGTTTGCCAATGCGGGGGGGAGCGATGAAAGAATGTTATTGTCAAGATAGAGGGTTTCAAGGTCTTTCAGATTCCCAACTGAATCCGGTATTTGCGCAATGGCGTTATCGGAAAAATCAATGGTCTCCAGTCTGGTAAGGCAGCCAATTTCATCTGGCACCGAGCTTAGTTTATTACTGTTTGTGTCAAGGGCCCTCAGCCCGTTCAACCCTGATATTTCCTTTGGAATCAATGAAAGGCTGTTGGACGAAACGTCCAGTTCCTCAAGGCCCCCGATGCCGTAAACCGATATTGGCAGGGAAGCAAGATTGTTGGAAGAAACATCCAGTTTCTTTAAGTTGACGAGGTTCCCGATTGTCCCTGGGAGCGAAGTAATATTATTGGCCGAAAGGTCCAGGCTGGAAAGGCTCTTCAGGTTGCCTATTGTGGCTGGGATGCACTCTACAGATGTCCCCACAATCTCCAGCTTCCGAAGACCGTCGAAGTTTCCAATGCTTTCCGGTATTTCTGAAAGTTCACTGGACTCAATCCTAAGCTCACGGACCTTCCCCGACCTTATGGTGAAAAGGTCTTCCATGTAGTCGTCCTCAGGCGTGCTCCCGGTGAGCTGGGCGATATCGGCAAGCGCCTCGTACTCCTTCCTGGATATCTGCTTTCCGCATATCTCGACAGGCTCATTGGGGTCCAGCGGAACGATTTCCCTCACTTCGCCTTTATGGTCCTTCGCAAGGCCTTTGAGATTCTCGTTTATTTTTTTCATGTCAATCGTCCCATCTCTCCGTGTATCTCTTTCCGGTTTTCTTTTCAGCCAAGTAGCGTTCGTAGGAAGCCATATTGAGGAACCTGCAATAGAGCTTGAAGTCCTCTTCCGCGTCATATGAGGCATCAATGAGGCGCTCTATGCCGTTTATCCTGTCTTTCTCCCCGAACTCCGAGTAATCCTTCTTTATTTCCCACAGCATATCGCGTATCTTCCCTATATTGTCAACCATCCCTTCTGGGACTCTTTTGGTTTTGATATCAGAAACTGTGGGGTCGCAGTGCTCTTTCGCCAGATTGGCAAGATTTGAATTCATAAAATAACTTTTCCCCCAAAGAGCTTCTCTGTCCGCTCTTTCTCCGCTTCGGTTATCTGGTTGCCTACAACTAAGAATGCCTTGAGCCTTGGCATGTCTCCTATGGTTTTTGGAACGGATTGGAAATTGTTGTGGTTGGCCCATATTGTTTTGAGGTTTGAAAGATTGCATATGGTGTCTGGAAGGGTTTCGAGGCCGTTGTTGGCGATGGACATGACCTCGAGGTTTCTTAGGTTATATATTGTGTCAGGGAGTGAACGGAGGTCGTTCTGGTAAACATAGAGTTCCGTGAGCCCTCCGAGGTTCCCTATGGAATCTGGAAGTGACTTGAGTCCATTGTTCTGCGCCCACAAGATTTTGAGGCTTGACAAGTTGCATATGGCATCGGGGAGGTATGGGATATTGTTGAAACTGATGTCCAGCACTTTGAGATCTTCAAAGTTGCCTATGGAGTCCGGGAGATATTCAATGCCCTTTCTGGAGATATCATAGGATATGACGCTCCCGCCTTCGATTTTTATCTTCCCGAATCCGTACTCCTTCTCCGGTGTCGAGTTGTAAAGCTTGGTAATCTCCTCAAGTGCGTTGTATTCCCGAGCGCTTATCTCATAATCGCCCAGAGCAAACGTGCTTTGCGTTTCCAGAGATTTTATACTCTGGTCTGAATGCTCTTTCGCAAGTTTGAAGAGGTTCTTGTTCATTTCAACTCCTTCCCTGCTTTGAGGCAATAGCATATCCCAAGGAGTGCTGCGTCGGATGTCGGAAACCTGCTCTTCCACAGCGAAAAGAAACTGTCCTTGTCCAGATTAATCTCCTTTTCAGCAATGCTGGACTCGTTTCCCATTTCAAGGGAACGGTACATTGCAACCGTCGATAAGTCCAGCAAGCTATCACGGCGTGAAGAGTCTTCATTTTCACAGAAAAGTTTGCCTGATTTTGGTATCGCTATTTCCATCATATTTAACGTTTCCTTGGCTTCGCTTTCCATTCCCAGAGACTTTCCAAAGAGTGCCATGCAGGAATTGCCCAACGCCTCGGACTTCTGCTCCTTTTTCCCAACGTCAGGGTTAAGGTAGCTATTATAGAGGCCTTTTTTGTTCTTCCCTATATTGTTGTTTATTGCTGTATAGATTCCTTCAGCATCACCGTTGATTCCCAGCATGCTGGCAAGCGTGCCGACAAGGGCGTTGCTATATGTAAGATGGCCATATATCCCGTTGTCTTCGTAATACAGGTAATCGCCCCTCTTGGCACGGAGAGAATCGTAAATATCTTCCGCTTCCTTGTCGTAGTCAAGAAGCTTTGCCAGGATTCCGACTAGAGCGTTGGAAGTCGGGCTTGAATTATAGGAAGTTCCATCATAATACATATTCCCTTTGTTAGGATTCCTTCCGACATTTTCCTTTATCTTCATGTAGACCCGCTCTGCCTGTTCCATGAGGTCCTCATCAACTTCCTTTATACCTGTCACTTTATCCTGTATTGTTGGATCAGAATGCTCTTTGGCCATTTTCAAAAGGTTCTTGTTCATACCTTCTCCATGTAGGCGCGTTCCCACTCATCGTTGTAACGGGATATCTCAACAAGCGTTTTCCTGTCGTAGACTGATGAGAAATCAGAAGACTCTATAACCGGGAGTTCATTGGAGGAAACGTAGTTGACTCTGTAGTCACAGTGCAATTTCGCGAGGTCTATGAGGTTCTTGTTCATACCCACACCCTGTCACCGAAGAGCTTTTTGATCCTGTTTTTCTCTTCATTGGTGAATTGGTTGCTGGAAGCATAGAGAAATCTGAGACTCGAAAGGTTACCGATGGATTCGGGCAGTGATTGGTATTTGTTGTTGAAAACATAGAGTGTTTGGAGGTTTTTTAGGTTGCTGATGGAATCGGGGAGGGATTGGAGATTGTTAAAGCCCACATAGAGCTCTTGGAGGCCTTTTAGGTTGCTGATGGAATCGGGGAGTTCCGTGAGTTTCCTATCTGTGATGTTAAGTGACGTCACGGCATTGTTGTTTACATATATTCTTTCATTTTCGTACTCCATTTCCGGCGTGCTTTCGTAGAGCGCCGTGATGTCCTCAAGCGCTTTGTACTCCTGAGCGCTTATTTTGTGTTCTCCCAAAGCAAACACGCTTTCGATTTCCCTGGCATTGACGCTGTTGTCTGCGTGCTCTTTCGCCATTTTGATGAGATTTTTGTTTGCCATATGAATCACGGATAATACTCCCAGTCATCCCATACGTAGATGGTGGCGACTTTTCTTTTGCCCTTGTCAGCGAACAGCGAAGCCATGGAATCGTCGTTTTTATCTGATTTCTCTGTTCTTGTTTGATGGTCTCGCTTGAGGATTGCTGCCAGCCGTTTCTGCTTTGGTTTTTGCTTTTTGGGGGTTTTGCACACTGCGGCATAGTTTAGAATCTCCCTGTATTCCATGGCGTCCTTTTCCAGAAGCTCGCTTGGGACATCGACTTCCAGACAGCTCCCCTTCCCGATACTGTCACCAAAGAAAATCCTTGCAACGTATCTGTTTTCATCAACATGGCTCTTGAAATCAACGCTTTGGTCAGAATGCTCTTTCGCAAGCTCCAACAGGCGCGTGTTCATGCATATCACTTCACGCTGTTCTTGAGCTCGCCCATGATTATTTTGTTGATGTCCTTCTTGTTGATGAGGGGGAGAAAAACAGCATTATCGTAGCCTTTGAGCGCTTTTCTGAGGTCATCGACACTTGAGCCCTCGGAAGTGTATATAATGTGGACTCTGTGCGTTTTGGGGATATCCAGTATGGCTTTAGCCAACTCGTCAAGATTGCTTATGTCCATGTCAGAGACTATCGAAACGTCGAACGGCTTTTCCTTTTCCTTGAGGAAACCAACCAGCATCTTTGTGGTGAACGTCGTCCCGCCGCCTGTATAGTAACGGAGTTCCTTGTGCACTTTTTCCTTGTTGTCCGTCGGCTCGGTAAACTGGTCGCCGCCGCCGAAATTGTAAACGCCGACTTTCGAGCCGTTGTCAAGGTAGGCGTTCGCAATCACTGTCGCCCCGAGGACAGCAAGGCTAACTTCACTGTCAGGATTAGTCATGCTCCCTGAATTGTCTATGCACGATATGTAGTCCGGGACAGAATCAGCTTTCTTATGCGTCTCGTTCTCCTTCTTCACCCACTTCTTCGTTATTCCTGGCAGGACTCCTGGCGAGCTGTACGGGTCTAAAAGGTCTAGCGCGTCGCCAAAGCCGAACTCATCGTGGCTATGCGGATAAAGAGAACCGCTCTTGTCCCTTGGCGTCTTTTTTATGGGAACAGAATACCCTTCTGCCAGCGCGGTATAGAAATTATTTGCAAGCTTGAACGCGCCTTTGTCGACGCCTGCTTTATTGCCCTTGCCGTCTTTGTCGCCCATTCCCTGAAGGGCCTGTTTTACCGTCTCCTCAAATTCCTGCGGGCTTGATGCTTCCTGGGCGAATTGCCTTATGCCCTCCTTTATCTGGTTGTCACTGAACATATTTCCAGAAGAGCAGAATTGCATGTTCTGAAGATCGTCAGAATAGTCTTTCAGTATCTCAACGAACCTCTTGACATTGAGGCGCTCCCTTCTCTTATTGGGAAAGTCTATCTTCTCGAGCTTCTCAATCAGGTCCTGCTGCTCCTTGTCCGGTTTCATTTCAAGGTCATAACCCCACGCCTTCTGGTAAAGGCCGTTTATCAGGTCATTTGTCTTTGACTTTGATTTTGCATCATGCGCGATAACCTTTTGGATGGGGGCAGTGTCGGGATGCTTGAGATTCAAAACGATGTCCATGTTATTTTGCACTTCATTGAAAAGATAGACCAGCGGACCTGTCTTGCTTTTCTCCTTCTCCGTGAGGACTTCTCCGGCTGCTTTGTGTAACCGCAAAACATTCAGGAAGCTCCCTGGGTATGCCATGAAGTGGTTTATCTCATGCGTGAACGTCTCG
>JACRMZ010000062.1 GCA_016219455.1 Candidatus Aenigmatarchaeota archaeon | reverse complement strand
GCGGCTTTTGTGCCATATCCTACACCTCCTTTTTTTGCCCTAAACGGATTTCCCGCAAGGGTTTTCAGATACCATAAAAAAGCGTCTTCTTGCAGAAGAGCTTACGGTACGTTAGTATCTATGAGGGGGCGTAATATTTAAATCTTGCTTGAAACGCCATGTAATCGGCTATCCGAGGGTCTTTTACTTTATTTCGAGAAGCCTCAGGCCGCCGGGGGACAGCGAGAAGGGGTGTATAAGCGTTGAATGGTTGGTTCTTCTCATTTTTGACACAGTGAGCGTTCTTGTATCCCTTGCCGACGGGACGAAATCGAGCTTTAAAACGGCATCCACAACGAACTCCACCAAGGCCTCGTCCCCGGTGAGCATCTGCTTTTCCGGGACGCCTTCCGTGACCATCGTCGTTGCCCCAAGGGATTTCATATTCCTGAGGATTGACATCAGCGCGATTCTGGACATGTACCTGTTCTGTATGAACATCTCTATCATCGAGACGGAATCAATCACTATGCGCTTTGCCCCAATCTCCTGCGAAACGCTGGCAATGGAAGTTATTACGTCATTAACATATGCTTTGATTAGCTTCTCCACATCATTGGTTTCTTTGGCAGAATATGGCGGCACCATCGAAACGAATTTTATCAATCTTTTGTTCACCAAATCCCTGAGATCCCAGCCGAACATCGCCCTGGCATCTTCTATGAGGTCGTCTTCCGTTTCCTCTGTTGAAACGAAAACTCCAGGCTCGCCGCGCTTTGCCCCTTCATAAAGGTATGACAAGCAGAAAGAAGTTTTCAGCGTTCCTGACTTCCCTGCAACAAGGACATTGCTCCCTTTCACAAATCCGCCGCAAAGAATCTTGTCCAAACCATCAATGCCTGAAGGAATTCTCTCAACCATGGATAAAAATTGTTTTCGGAGCTTTTAAACACAAATCAGAACCTGCGGTTCCGATACCTCCCTTCTTACTTAGCTGCGCATATTATTCGTGCATCCTTATTACGCCCTTCTGTTTCGCATAAATGGCGTAATCGACGAATTCAACGAGGTTCTTGTCCTCGATGCCAAGCCAGCTGTCCACGCTCCTGCGTATCCTCTCGCGCTTCTCTATTATGTGCTTTGTTGTTATGAATGAGAACGCATCGCTTCCTGCGCCGGAACCATACGATGTCAAAAGTATCCTCTCGCCAGGGCCTGCGACATCGAGAACCCTGCACAGCCCAATCATCGAACACGCCGAATACGAGTTCCCTATGGAATCAGTGACGATGCCGCGCTCAACCTGCTCTGGCTTGAACCCCAGTATCTTTCCGGCACGCCTTGGGAATTTGGAATTTGGCTGGTGGAAAACAGCATAATCAAAATCTTTTGCCTCAAGCCCAAGTTCAGTCATGAGCCTCTTTGCCTGAAATAAGCAGGCTCCCCTGTGAAACGTTCGCCATGCCTCGGATACTTCTCCCCTTCATTCCTCCAGAAGTCCGGCGTGTCTGTGCAGAACGAGCGCGGCCTTCCTTCAAGGATTGCAATCGGCTTGTTGTTGCCAAGAACAAATGCGGCAGCGCCGTCGCCTGCCGTATATTCCAACGCATCAGATGGAGCTCCCTGCGCCGAATCTGTGCCTATTGCCAAACCGTATTTTATTGTGTTTGCCATCACTTCTGCAGCGAGAACTCGCATCGCATGCGTCCCGGCCTTGCACGCGAACTCCAAGTCCGATGCGGCCTCGTCAGAGCCGATTAGCTCGCCAACAATTGTTGATGTCGGGTTTACTGCGTATGGATGGCTTTCTGAGCCGACCATCACATCGCCGATTTCTTTTCCCGGCACGCCTGCATGATGAAGCGCGTCGAGTGCCGAATTCATAGCATAAGAACCGGAGTCATCCCACTTTCCCGGCAGGCTTTTCTGCCCTCCCTCGTCCTGCGCTCCCCAGACGCGCGCTATTTCTTTTGTGGAAATCCGAAAACGTGGAGCGTAAACACCATAGCCTTCAATCCCGACGTTCTTTGGGTCTTTGGATTGCCTGTTGGAGTCTTTCGCTGCAGTTTTTGGCATGGCGTACCTGAGGAGCTTTTCCCAAACGAGCCTGTAGATTGCCAATCCTTCGGATGTCCTGCCAAGCAAACCGACTTTGCAGCCGACATCATCGTTTATTTCCGCGCCTCCATCGACTATGCCCGGGACTTTTACCCCGCCAAGCTCCACAGTAGCCAAAGTGTAGGGGACTTTGAGTGAAAGCTGAAGGTCCTCGGTTGCCGAGTATGTAACAGTAGAAGAGAAAACTTTTCCTGTTCTTGGAAGAGCGTACTCAGTAACGTTTCCCATCCTTCCGCATGATGTGCAGAAGTTCGTTGACTTGTAGTACCGGTGGCCACAGCTGCACTGCCTTCCAATAAGATGTAAGTCTTTGCTGCTTCGCCAATAACGCGAAGACGTAGGCTCCATCAAAGATCCTCCTCAAGTGCCTTTGCAACGTGCTCCCTGAGCCGCATGAAGTTCTCTAAATATTCCGGACCGCAGGAAACGTGGCATTTGGGGAAATACTGAAGCGAACCGATCTGCTCGTCCCCGTAGCTTATGTAAGCGTGCTCCTCTTTGCCACCGGAACTACCAAACGTTTTGTAATTGATTTCAAAGCCATCCCCGAACTCGCTCTCTATTATTCCCCGAATTTTTTTCACAGTATTTTTCATAATCATCCCGCCCTGTATATTCCAACAACAGCCGTCCCGCCGATACCGCCAACGCTATGCGTCAGCCCGACTTCGGCCTTCTGAGCCTGCCTTTTCCCGGATTTGCCCAGAAGCTGCTCGTATATTTCAACGGCTTGAGCCACGCCTGTGGCACCAATAGCGTGGCCGCGTGCCTTCAGGCCTCCTGTTGGATTGAAAACGAACTCGCTGTTTCCGTCTGCAAGGACAACAGGCGTTTTCAACTGGCTCGGCTCGAGGGCATCCTTTCCGTTCATCATGTTGTTTTTTATCAGCTCGGAACCCTTTCCCCTCGGGGCAAAGCCCAAGTCCTCGTAAGCCAAAAGCTCTGTTATCGTGAACGAATCATGCAGCTCCGCTACGTCTATGTCTTTAGGCGAGACATTAGCTTCTCCGAAGGCCCATTTCGCGGCGGTTGAGACGGCGTTGAACGCTGTGAAATCATGCCTGCTGTAAAGCGACATTGTGTCTGTTGCAGAATGCATGGAATCTATGACGACATACTCTTTGCCAATCTTCTTCGCAAGCGATTCCGGAACAAGCACGAGAGCGGACGCGCCGTCAGACATGGCGTGGCAATCCAGCATCCTCAGCGGTGTAGACATTATCTGGCTCTCGCGGACCTGCTGCAGGTTTACCGCAAACGGGAAGTGTGCCTTCTCATTGGCTTCAGCGTTCTTGTGGTTTTTCACCGCGACAAGATGCATGAAGTCGGCTGAAACGCCATTTGCCCTGAGATAACGCCCGGCTATTTCGCCGTAGAGTGAGTACAATCCTTTGCCTAATATCATCTCGCGCTCCCTGTCTGCAGTCGAGTCCAGGACTTTCGTGGCGAGCGCGGACTTGACGTCCTTCATCTTTTCGACACCACCGACTACGACGACTCGTTCCTGCCCGTGATGCAACCCAGCGAAGATGTGCCCACATGCCTCCTCGATTGCCTTTGCTCCGGAGGCTTCGCCTGATTCGACGCGCGTCATGGGTGTATGGGAACCATTGTCGAACAACTCTTCGTAAAGCTTTGAAACCAGCTGGCTCTGCCCTGCGAGGCCTTCCAACCCCATGTTGCCACAGTAAATCTTGCTTATCTGCTTCCTCTCTATGCCAGCCTTCTTGAGTGCCTCAAGGCCACACTCCCTGATAAGGTCCATCCACGAGTCTTCCCATCTCTCGGAGAACTTGGTTGTTGCACCTGAGATTATCGCAACTTTCGAGTTCATCGAAAACGATTGTCTTGGTTAATATTTATAGGTTCAAGCTACCGTCGGTAACTTTGTTAACTGTTTGTCAAGCGGAACATATTTATAGTTTAATTACAATTTAGTGATGAAAGAGGTGAAGATATGGAAGATTATATGGCCGACTTTGAAGAGCTTTGGGAGAAGTTTGAAGGCAAGGTTGGCGAAAACTTCAAAATAATTCCAAGAAAAGTCGGGTCTAGCGGAAAGCTTGATATGATGTACATGGGCGGGGGGGATTATTTTGTCGTCATTTTAGGTATGAACGACACGCCAGTAGAATACGCCAAGAAAGCAGACAAGGGGATAAACCGCCATTTCAAAGAGCTGGGGATGAAGGAGATGGACATCGGAAAAACCACCGAAGCAATCATGAAAATAGCAGCGTTCGGAAGGGAGTCCCTTGACTATAAGCAGTACTTTATCCATGGGGGAAAAATAGAATCAAAGTTCAAAATGTACAACAATGAAGTTGCTAAGGATGTAAATCAGATGTTCTCCATATCCCACGCAAAGCCCATCTTCAGGGGGAAGGGGAAATTATCAATAACGGCAGCTTCCACAAAAGAGAAAGTCAAGGAATACCTCTCAAAGGCGCTGGAAATCCTTCAGGAGGAAAACAGGTGACTCTATGGAATATGTGGACAAGGAGATGATTGGCTTGCTTTATGAGAAGCTCCGCAAAAAGCCTTTTGGAGAATGGTCGTACAAAGTGAAAGAACGGTATTACAGCGATGAGAAGTCATATTTCTCTTACCAAACCACACTCTCCCTTGACTTTGGGAAAGAAAAAAAGGACTTCATCGCAACAGTGAAGCGGAAGGAGGAAAAACGGCGGTTCATTGACAAGAACGAGTACTGGCTATCACTGGATGGAATTGGCGATTCTGCGGGTTCTGGAACCCTTCCAAAGGGATTTTCCAGCTCCCCAAAAAGAAGTCCAGTTCTATTTGATGTTGAATGTCCGGAGGCAAAGGGGCTTTTCAATTACGTGGATGGGCTGAGGAAAGCTGACGAAGCCGAGCGAAAAAACGCCGAAGAGGCGAAAAAGAAGGCGATTGAAGAGGATTGGCAGAACAAGATAAAATGGGCACTGAAGGAAGGATAAAAAATGAGGGACAAGAAACTATTCCATAAAATCCTGAGGACGCTTGAGTCACGGGACATCGAATGGGATTACCGAAGCGGGAAACGTTCTTCATGCATGGACAGCGACTCATACTCCTGCATTTTCCCCTACGGCAACAACGCCTACAAGGCGTCTCTCAAAAGAGAGACATATTTTATCGATGAGAAGGACGACGAGGTGTACACGCTTTCCGTTATCTCGGGAAAAGACGAAATAGCAAGCTGGTACGGGCAATGGCCCCGTGCGCTTTACCGGTTGATTAGTAAGCGCCCGGCAACAGGAAAACCATCAAAGGCGGCCAAAGCGCGGAAGCTCAGGGGCCTCTGAATGGACTTTTACAAGCGGTGGTGGAAACTTGCAACGCATGGAATATTATGAACAAAAACCTCGTCAAACTCGCGAAAGAGCACTCGGATACTTCCGTTGTGGAAAAGGGTCAGGAAGAGGACGGATATGTCGCAATAATGGTATGGGAACCCGCCGGGAAAAGGGAATACCTGATACCCCGCAATGAATACAATGCGTTAGTCAAGATAGAATCGCTTAGGATAGATGATGCAGAGCCCAGGACGTCGAAGGATTTGTTTATACCAGGCGTTGATGAAGATTACATATTTTACGTTGCCGTCAGGGGCGCGCATGTAATTCATTATAATGTGCGGCCGGATTATGGAAAAAGTAGGAAGCTGGACAACATACCAGATGTAATAAAGGACCTAGAGTTCCTGGAGTCAATTGACATCAGCTTCAACGAGATATCATCCATAGAGCCGCTTTCTTCGTTGGTGAATCTAAAGTCAATCAACGCAAGGGGAAATAAGATTGAAAACGTAGCCGGAATAGGAAGCACCCAACTAGATTCATTGGACATTTCGATGAACCCCATAAAATCCTTCGATGGCGTTTACAAGGCAAAGACGCTGAAAAAGCTGGTTGCAAACCTCACGAAACCCGGGACACTTGATGGCATAGAAAAACTCCAAAAACTGGAGTATCTTGACGTGGGCTATTCTGGGATTTCATCGCTTCCCAAGTCACTAAAAGACATGGGGTCCCTGAAGACCATCGATATATCAGGAAACAACTTTGACCATCTTCCAGAACCTCTAGGTGAAACAAGTTTTTTGGAGGAATTGTCAATGAGAAACTGCGGTATGAAAAACATCGATGGAATACGGGGAATATCATCCCTCAAACGGCTTTCACTCTGCCAAAACAAGCTGTCTGAAGTGCCGGAGGAGATAGGAAATCTAAGGTCACTAGAAAACCTCGATGTCTCGCAGAACGAACTAAAGACCCTTCCGCGCAGCATAACGAATCTTAAAGGTCTGCAAAGACTTGATGCATCTGAAAATAAGATAGATAAACTGCCACCGCTTTGCGGCCTTTCAATAGAGCATCTTTATTTCAACAATAATATCATACGCAACTTCTCCGAGCCCTTCCAAGGGCTTGCAGCGAAGTACGTGTCTCTTTACTCTAATAACGAGGGCGCGGATGAGAGAATGAGGCTAAAAGAGGCCCTTGGGGAGGATGCGTGGATTGATTTCAGCGGCCCCGACATGTACTGATGCTTATGAACAAAAATCTCGTCAAACTCGCGAAGGAGCACAGCGACCACGAAGTCACTTGCAGGGAAATCAAATACAGACCTTCCAAGGAGCAAGAACCTGATAATTACACGGCATCTGCAAAGCTTGAAGCCATAAGAAGGAAGCTTGGTCTTGACCTTGAGAACCTCGAAAACGCATACTTCTCCCGCATTGGGAAGAAAAGAGGGGTCAAATGAACAAGAACCTCGCCAATCTTGCTAAAGAGCATGCTGATCATGGAATAAAAGCCAAGGAAAAGCAAAGTACGTTTACACTTGGCGATTATGAAATAAGCGCGTTGGAGTACGAAGCGCTTGTGGAAATTTCCTCCCTCTACGGAAGCACGCCGGAAAATGAATACGAACGGCACAAAATTAAAGTAAAGGGCGGCAGAGTGGTGTCTTACAATATATCCGGCAAAGGGCTGGAAAAAATCCCAGATGTAATAGGTGACCTTTCAAACCTCAGATATCTTTCTCTGGCAGGGAATGACCTGTCCTCCATACCCAAATCAATTGGAAATCTTCATGATTTAAGATATCTTTATTTGCACGGAAATGACATCAAGTCCATACCTTCCTCTGTAGAAAACCTCCGGAATATTCGTTCATTTTATTTGGATAAGGAAAAACTTGATTCATCCGAAGAAGAGCGGATAAATAACGCGTTCGGAAATAGAGTCGTGTGGACTTTATGATTAACAAGAACCTGCTCAGAATAGCTAAGGAGCACTTTGATAGCATGGTAGAAGATATTCCAATTCCATCCTCTCTTCAAGAAGCGTTTGATCTTCTTGGAAGCAGGAAACTCTCCCGGACGCTGAAACAGAAAAGCGGTCGCAATGCATACCTTTCCAAAATTTCTCTAAATTGCGAAGAATATGAAATAAGTGTCTCAGAGGAAGAAAATAAACTCAAAGGCGAAGTCGAATATTCACTAAAAATTTCCAAAGAAGGGCATCTCATTTCTTTTTATGGAAATGAAATACGGGGTTTTATGCAGAAGATCTCAAATGGGAGTTGTTGATTTTTTATCTCATTTCCTTGACAATATCTTTATAACATCGCCGCTTTTCAGCTCGGCATCGGCGCCTATCCTTCTTTGTGTACGGCAGTCTATTGCGCCGATGAACCCTTCGCCTATGTCTGTGTGGACTTTGTAGGCAAGGTCGCGCGCAGTCGCGCCTTTCTTCAGGAGGAATGCGTTTGGAAGGATGTTGCCTTTGGAGTCAGAATACTTGGTTTCATTCTCAACAGGAAAAACAACTATGGATTGGAGCAAATCGAAAACTGCCCCGTCTATCGCTTTCTGGACACCAGTTGAGCCGTACTTCCCAATGATGCTCTTTTTCACGAACTCCAACGCTGAGCGCTACTTTTGATCGATGCTTCCAATAACCACGAAATCCCTGTCTCCTGGAGTGTATTTTATCATGCCTTTCTGCTCAGCCTTCCGCAATGCCAACTCAGCCTCGGCGCAACACGGAACGATATGCTTGCCTGATTTATCAAACGCTGCGATGTTTGCCTCGGCGCTTTTAAGGTCGGCCTTGTTCCCTGCTATTAGCATTGGCTTTGAGACTTCGCGAACGTGCCTTGCAAATGATTTTATGCCATCATCCGAAGAAAGCGACGCCTTGTTCAGCGCGTCTTCAATGTCCTTCTCTTTCATCCCAAGGCCTGTAAGGACTTTGGCGGCGCTCTCGCGAATCTTTCCCTTCTCCAATCCCCTCTTTATAATTCCAAATAGCCAGAGGTCTATTTCCTCCTCAAGGAATTTCGCATCGCCAAACGGGTCGCCGCCTGACGACACAAAGTTCCCCTCCCTGTCAGTGGAGCCGCTGATGTCAATGACATGGATTAACGCGTCGGCCTGCATTATCTCGCTGAGGAATTGGTTTCCAAGCCCGCGGCCTTCATGCGCTCCAGGCACCAAACCGGCAATGTCCATCAATCTTACAGGTATCAACCGCGTCCCGTCAACGCACTTAGAATCCTTTGGGTTGCACACGACTCCAAGCTCTTTGCACGCGCATTTTGCCCTGGCGTAAGCCGCTCCCACATTCGGTTTTATTGTCGTGAACACTCTGTTGCTTATCTCAGCGTCAACCAAAGTCGCCGAAGAGAAAAACGTGCTCTTGCCGACATTGGTCTTGCCGCATATCCCTATGAACATTAGGATGAATTGCAATGAAAGAAATAAGTCTAGTTACGATTTTTGTAATAATAGTCTAAGGGTTAAATTTGCATATGTTAGTAGAACAAAAAGTTAAAAACGTAATGCGTTTAGATAACTTTATTAAACTGCAACGAGAAATAATGATTAGGTGTTTTTATGAAAGTTGAAGATGTGATGATAAGGGACGTTAAGACGATAGAAGCGGACGCCACCGTCGAAGAAGCGGTCCTGAAGATGAGCGAGCTGAAGATAGGCTCCCTTTTGGTCATGGACAACTTCGAGATAGTGGGGATCCTTACAGCAAGGGACATCATTGGCAACATAAAGTCGGTGATGAAAGAGGCAAACAGCCTTGCAGTGAAGGAGCTCATGTCCAAGAAAGTCGTTCCCATAACCCCTGAGAAAGGGCTTGAGGAAGCGGCAAGGATCATGGCAAAGGAAGACGTAAAAAAGCTCCCTGTCATGATAGACGGGAAGCTCGTCGGGATAATAACTGACACTGACATCCTCAAGAGCGGGGAGAAGCTTGAAGAAGCGGTTGCAAGGAACATAATAAACATACTCGGATACACGAAAGGCAAGATGCACCCGGCATACTGAGAGCTTTTATTTCTTTTCTCTTATTTCATCTACTATGGAGTATGTAGGCTTTGCGGTGGCATTGAAGAAGGGCG
>JACRMZ010000041.1 GCA_016219455.1 Candidatus Aenigmatarchaeota archaeon | reverse complement strand
GACATTTGACACGCTTCTGATATCCCTCCCTTCGCAGAAGATAGTTGAGCATGTAAAGAAGGAGAAGAGCCTGTCAGTTCTCATATCCGGAAGCAACACTGGCTCAACTGGAATATGGGAAAAGGAGCTCATAACAAGGGGTTCTTTGAGGAACCTTGTGGTTCTAAAGCTTGAGGGGCGCGAAATAGAGATACCCAAAACGGATGTCTTCCCTGTAGGGAAGGACAAGCCACTGATAACGGTGAATGCATGAAAGAGAACCCGATGCGCAACATAAGGATTGCAAAGGTCACGGTAAACATCGGCATAGGGGAGCCTGGGGACAAACTGAAGAAAGCGCACCAGCTTCTTGAAACGATGACTGGCAGAAAAGCGGTGTTCACAAAAACGATGAAACGGTCGACTTTCGGCACGCCAAAGGGAAGGGAAATAGGGACAAAGATAACGCTTCGCGGCGAGATTGCAAAGGCATTCCTCAAGAGGGCGCTTGCCTCAAAGGAGAATAAGGTAAAGTCGACATCTGTCAGCGACGGCAACTTTGCCCTTGGGATAAAGGAGCATATAGAAATCCCGGGGACAAAATACGATTCCAAGATAGGGATTTTCGGGATGGATGTTTGCGTTACACTGGAAAGGCCTGGCTACAGGATTTCGAGAAAAAAGCTTTCAAAGCCCATCGGCCAGCCGCACAGGATAACAAGGGAAGAGACATCACAGTTCATAAAAACAAACCTGGGGGCCGTGGTTGAATGAGGGTACGAAAGGTCTCTACATGCAGGAGATGCGGCAAGCACTCCGGCGTCATAAACAAATACGCACTTGCGTACTGCAGGCAGTGCTTCCGTGAAATCGGGACCGGCCTGGGATTCAAGAAATATTCATAAGGTGATATGGGATGCAACACGATCGTTTGGCAGACTGCCTTTCGGCAATAAAGAACGCTGAAAGCTCCGGGAAGGATGAGTGCGTCACTCCGGCAAGCAGCCTGATAAAGGACGTCCTTCTGACAATGCAGTCCCACAAATACATAGACCAGTTCGAGTTCGTTGACAACGGAAGGAGCGGCGAATTCAAGATACGCCTTCTCAGGTCGATAAACGACTGCGGCGCCATAAAGCCCCGTTTCTCAGTAGGTTATAGGGAGATTGAGAAGTTCGAGAAGCGGTTCCTTCCTGCAACGGGATTCGGATTGCTTATAATGTCGACTAGCACAGGAGTCATTGACCACAAGGCGGCCAAGGAAAAAATGGTTGGGGGAAAGCTCGTGGCTTTCATTTACTGATATGGAAACAGCGATAACTGTGCCTGGAGGAGTCAAGGTCGGCTTCACCGGAAGGACTCTTACAATAACCGGGAAGTTGGGCAAAGTCGAACGTGAGATAGACGACAGCATCCACGTTGCTGCGGGCCTTGAGACGATAACGCTGAAGATAGACGGCGGCAAGGGGAGGCAAAAGGCGCTCCTTGGCTCATACTCTGCCCACATAAACAACATGATAAAGGGCGTGACTGCCGGGATGGAAAAGAAGCTTAAAATCGTCTTCCTCCACTTCCCAATAAACGCCAAGGTTGAAGGCAATGAAGTTGTGATCAAAAACTTCCTCGGCGAAAAGTCCGTGAGGAAAGCAAAGATACGCGAAGGAGTAAAAGTCGAAGTGAAGGGGGATGAGATAATAGTTACCGGCCCTGACATAGAACGCGTAGGGCAGACTGCGGCAAACATAGAAAAGGCGTCAAAATACCTTAAGCGGAAGGACAAGAGGGTATTCCAGGACGGGATATACATCATGCGGGGAGATAAGTGATGAAGATTACTTTCAAGAGGCATCCTACATTGAAGAGGCTCGGGGACAAGTGGAGAAAGCCCCGCGGCGACCAGAACAAGAGCAAAAGGAGGCTGAAAGGAAAGCCTTTGATGCCTTCAATCGGCTATGGGACTGATGCTGGCAAGCGCGGATTTCATCCTTCCGGAATGAGGGAAATAATAGTCAGAAACATCAACGAACTTTCATTGGTCAAAGACGCTGTCGCAAGGATATCTGGAAGCGTGGGAAAGAAGAAGCGCATTGAGATGCTGAAAGTTGCGCAGGAGAGGAAGATAAGAATCCTCAATGGAGGGATTAAGAAATGATAATAACCTTCTTTGACTTCAACTCAAGCAAGTGCCCGACATGCCTTGCGCATTCCAATACGGGGGAAGTTGATTACGTCAACTGCAAATGCTGCGGCACGGTGTTCAACAAATTCTCTGTGCTGTTCCCGGCAGATATGGAAGTCATTGACGAACCCCTAGTAAACGACCAGGAGATGAACTGATGAAAACACAAAAGCGCATGGCCGCAAGCGTCTTGGGTGTCAGCAAGAGCAAGGTAAAGTTCTCGGAGCAGAACCTCAATGACATTTCACAGGCAATAACAAAGGCAGACATAAGGGGCCTTGTCAAGAAGGGCTTCATAACCGTCAAGAAATGGTCCGGGCAGAGCAGAGTGCGGGCACGCCACATTTCGCAACAGAAGAAAGAAGGCAAGCGTTCCGGAAGGGGGAGCATAAAGGGCGCCAAGGGCGCGAAACTCGGCAAAAAGGAAATTTGGATGACAAAGATCCGCGCCCTCAGGAGGGAACTGAAAAAATTCCGCGATGAGGGAACGATAGAGAGGAAGGATTACAGGTCAGTTTACTATCTTATGAAGGGAAACGCAATAAGAAACAAGGCCCACCTGAGGCTTTACCTCACGGAGAAGGGAATGAGGAGAGGGGAGAACCATGGAAAGGCGAAGACGATCGGGTAAAACAGACTACCAGGCACGGCTGGCGATGCTTAAGTCGGGCAAGCCCAGGCTAGTTGTCAGGAAAACGGCGAACTACATAAAAGCCGATGTCGTCGAGTTCGATGGAATTGGGGATAAGGTCCTTGCCACATGCAGCTCCAAGGAGCTTGAGGGCTTTGGATGGAAGGGCGGAAGCAAGAATATTTCCGCAGCGTACCTTACGGGCCTTCTGCTTTCAAAGAAAGCTGGCGGGAAGGATGTCATAGTTGACATTGGCCTGCAAACCAGCAGCAAGGGGAGCAAGCTTTACGCCTTGACAAAGGGCGCGCATGACGGGGGAATGGCACTCAAAACAAGCTCGCTTTCGCCGACGGAAGACAGGATAAAGGGAAAGCACATTGCAGAATACGCCAAGAAGCTTGGTGACGGAGAGAGGTCGAAGAAATTCTCAAAATACATAAAATCCGGGGCAGACCCTAGGGAGATAGAGAAGATGTTCGATTCGGTTAAAATGAACATAATGGGCGGCAAGCACGAAAAATCCCATGATAAAAGAGAGTGATTATGATGGCTGAAGAACTGGCAAAGGAGATTCCTGAAGAGACAATAGTGAAGGAAATCATCAAGGCAGACGAGGTAAAAGTTGAGCCTAGAAGGGTTGGAAGGGACTGGACGCCAAAAACCGATCTTGGCAAACGGGTGTTCGAAGGCAAGATTTCCGACATGTCTGAGATATTCAGCTCCGGCGACAAGATACTTGAAGCTGAAATTGTAGACAGGCTTATTCCATCAATAGAAAACGAGCTGATACTTATCGGCGGTTCTCCTGGAAAGGGCGGCGGGATAAAGAGGACGCCTGCCAAGAGGACGTCAAGGATGCACAAATCAGGTAGAAGATACAAGACCTCGTCGTTAGTCGTTGTTGGCAACAGGGACGGATATGTCGGTATCGGCCTTGGAAGGGGAACTGAGCTTAGGAGCGCCATAAACAAGGCAGTCGAGCACGCAAAGAAAGCGTTACTTCCCGTAAGAAGGGGATGCGGAAGCTGGGAATGCAAATGCAGCAACCCTCATTCGATACCAGTTGAAGTAACGGGAAAGCACGGCTCTGTCCGCGTCAAATTAATACCTGCTCCAAGGGGAATCGGGCTTGTGGCAAACGAGGAGGCAAAGAAGATACTCCAGCTTGCAGGAGTCCAGGATATATGGTGCAAATCATTCGGGCAGACACAGACAACGATAAACTTCACCATGGCAATCATAGATGCTTTCAAGGTGCTAAACAAAATGAAGATGCAGAGGGAATGATATGTTTGCTGTTGTGCGCATAAGGGGTACTGTCGGCGTCTGGAGGGAAATAACCGACGCGATGACGATGATGGGGTTGAAGGCCAAGCATTCATGCGTTTTGATGCCAAAAGAACTTGTTGGCAACATCCATAAAGTAAAGGACTTCTGCACATGGGGTGAGATAGACAAGAATGTCCTTGAAAGCATGCTTGAAAAAAGGCTTAAAATCAACGGGAAGAAGGTTGACAAAGAAGGCCTCAAGAAACTGGGTGCAAAGGATTTTACAGAGCTTGCAGCCAACGTGCTTGGCAAAAAATCCTCACTCAAGGCAGTTTTCAGGCTTAGCCCGCCAAGCAAGGGCTTCAAGCACTCCATAAAATCACACTTTCCCAAAGGCGAATTGGGTTACAGGGGCGAGAAGATAAACGAGCTCCTTGTGAGGATGATTTAAATGGTGGTACGAAGGGAGAAGAAATCCCGTTCCTTCCGCGGAAGCCATACGCACGGCTGGGGCGCCAAGAAGAAGCACAGAGGCGCCGGAAGCAAGGGAGGCAAGGGGTTTGCAGGCTCTCTTGGGGCAAATAAGTTCTACGTCCAGATGAACTTTCCTGGCCACATAGGCAAGAAGGGGTTCCACCGTCCAGTGAAAGCCAAAGAAGAGATAAACGGCATAAATGTCCTTAACCTGGCAACGATGGATGGCAAGGAATTCGACCTTGCCACAATGGGATACAACAAGCTTCTGGGGAAGGGGAAGATAGGAAAAGCCATAACTGTAAAAGTCAAATACGCTTCCGAGCAGGCCATAGCCAAGATTGAAGGGGCTGGCGGGAAGGTCGTCCTTGGCTAAATCGGCTTTTATATATTATTCGGGCGAAGATGATTAGGATATGGCATATATCGATATTCTCAGGAAACTCCCTTCAGTCGGCGGGCCTCAGAAGAAGCTTGATTTCCGATCAAAGCTCCAGTGGACGCTTCTCATGCTTGTATTGTTCTACCTGATGACTGAGATTTTCATCTGGGGCGTTTCTCCAGACGCTGTCCGTAGGTTCACTGAGCTTGAAACGCTTCTCGGCAGCAAAATGGGCACGCTTGTAACACTGGGCATCGGCCCTCTAGTCACATCATCAATTATACTCCAGCTCCTTGTGGGCAGCAAAATAATAAGCTGGGACACTTCGACACAGGACGGGAAAACGCTTTTCATGGGAACGCAGAAAGTCCTTGGCGTGCTGTTCTGCTTCTTCGAGGCAGCGGCTTTCGTCCTTTTCGGCGCCATACCGCCCATGTCCCAAACGCCTCTGATAATAGGTGCGCTGATATTCCAGCTGGCCCTTGGCGGCATACTCGTGATGTTTATGGATGAAGTGGTAAGCAAATGGGGATTCGGATCCGGAATAAGCCTTTTCATAGCGGCAGGAGTGAGCAGGACTATTTTTATCGAGGCAATCGGGTCACCGAGCATCGGTTGGGGAAGGATTCCAAGGGCAGTGTTTGCAATAGCGGAGCAGAACCCGCTTGCCGTTGGAACACTCATCCTGCCTGTGATTTTCACGGCAATTGTCTTCATGATATGTGTTTATGCGCAGGCGCTTCGCGTTGAAGTCCCGCTTGCGTTCGGTCAGATACGCGGTTTTGGGACACGCTGGCCGCTGAAGTTTTTCTATACATCAAACATACCGGTGATATTGACGTCGGCGCTTCTCGCTAACTTCCGGCTGTTCGGGACGATGCTTTCTTCAAGGGGGATAAACATCCTAGGGACATTTGACGGCAATGGGACTCCAATAAGCGGACTTCTCCACTACATAACGCCGCCCAGAGGGTCGACGCTTTCCGATATTATAATAGCGCTTGGAAGCGGCGTTTCTGTTCCCGCAAACGCCAAAAGCGTCTCAGAACAGATACAAAAAGTGGGTTTAGGCATACCGGGATTCAGGAGGGATCCTAGGATAATAGAGAAGGTCCTTGACAGGTATATCCCATACCTTGCTGTCCTGGGAGGCGCGTCTGTTGGGGTGCTTGCAGCTTTCGCTGACTTCACAGGAGCGTTGGGCACGGGAACAGGAATACTCCTTACAGTCATGATAATACACAATCTTTACGAAGACGTCGTGTCAAAACACATGGAGGACATGCATCCGGCGCTTCAGAAATTCATGAGATGATTTATGAACACCACACTAGTTGAGATTTTCATAGCATCGGCGGCAATCGCTTTTGTCCTGACGCTTGTTGACAAAAAAACCGTTAACACCGAGATACTGCGCGAATGCAAGCGCAGGATGGAGGACTATCGGAAGAAGGCAGACGAGGCCAGGAAAAACAACAAAGTCGCCGACATGCAGCGTTACCAGCAGATGATGATGAGCACGATGAACCAGCAGATGGGGATGCAAAACAAGAGCCTGATATACAAAATGGTTGTCATAATACCGTTCTTCCTTGTGATGGGATACGTGTTCGGCTCCCCTTCCCTCCATCTTGAGGGAACGGACTCACTCACTGGTGTGTGGAAGATTTCAGGCATTGAAAAGCCGGCAGTTTACACTCACTCTAGGTTCACAATAGACGGCATAGATGTTGTCGACAAGAAGATTTCCATTGGCGGCAAGGATTACAAGGTCGATGTCGGCAACCCGGTGAAAAGGGCGACAGAAGGCGGGGAGATAACGACACGGGAGATAAAGATGACAGAAATTGTGGTAAAAATGCCATTCACCATCCCCTATTTCGGCGACAGGTTCGGCTGGGTCGGCTGGTATTTCCTGTCATCAATGCCCCTTAGCATGCTCTTCAGGAAGATATACGGCCTCAGCTTCTGATTATGGGCCATCTGAAAGGATTTTTCGTGAAAAGTGATGAGATTTCCGGAGACCACGGGATATTCCCTGAAAGCAGAAGCGCCGAAACCCACATCAAAAATGGCGTTGTCATTATAGACAAGACGGCAGGGCCGACATCGCACCAGATAAGCGCGTGGGTGCGTGACATGCTGTCTTTAAGCAAGACCGGGCACTCAGGAACGCTTGACCCCAATGTAACTGGCGTCCTTGTTATCGCGCTTCAGAACGCGACGAAGATAATGCCGGCTCTTGCGCAATCAACCAAGGAATATGTTTGCGTTATGACGCTCCACAAGGATGTCCCTGAAAGCGATGTGAGGGAAGCGCTGATTTCATTCACTGGTATCATTGAACAGCTCCCCCCTGTCAGATCAGCAATAAAACGCGCCGTCAGGAAAAGGGACATCCATGAAATAGACGTTCTCGAGATTGACGGGCGCAATGTCTTGTTCCGTGTGAAATGCCAGGCCGGAACCTACATAAGGAAACTTTGCAGCGACGCTGGGATAAAACTCAAGTGCGGCGCGCATATGGCCGAGCTTAGAAGGACGCAAAGCGGGTCGTTTTCAGAAAAGGACTGCGTCAAGCTCCATGACCTTCGGGACGCGTATGAGCTTCTGAAGGAAGGCAACGAGAAGGAGATACGCCGCGTTGTGCTCCCCGTGGAAATGGCCTGCGAGGGGATAAAAAAGATAGTTGTCAAGGACACTGCAGTAAATGCGCTATGCAACGGCGCGCCGCTTGGGGCAGGCGGCATCGTTGCCATACAGGAAGGCATAGAGGAAAAGGGTCTGATTGGCATTATGACACTCAAGGGGGAGTTGGTGGGCTTGGCTCGCGCGGCAAAGGGCTTTGATTCCCTCAAGGAGATGGAGAAGGGCATTGCGGCTACCATGGAGCGCATCGTGCTTGCAAGGGAAACTTACCCGAAGACTTGGTAAGAATAACCGGAGATTGATAAAATTGGATTATTTATCGCAAATAATTGATATTTTTCGCAGAGACCCAGAAACTGTAGTGCTTTTATCCATATTTTTGGGATTGATTATGCTTAGCAAACGAAGAATGATGTTTATCAACTTCCACCATTGGACTTCTCGCAAACTAAGATCCGGTAACTTTTTTTACAGCACCTTGATAATATGGTTTACAATTTTGGTGACTATGATGTTCTCTAAGGGTGTTTTTCAAAAAAATCCTTCCGTGGCAATCTTCGGAATACTCTCCCCTTTTATAATGCTTTTGGCCTCGTTGAGTGTTCTAAAGGACAATGATAACCAATACTTTAAGAAATTGGATACATCAAAAGTGATGACAAGAAGTGGTGCATTGGTTATTGGATACGTCACTCTTATTCACACTCTTGCATACTTTTTTTACTTTGTTTTATTCTGGTAATCTCGTTGGCGGAGCTTTTTTTGATGAAACTTTTCACATAAAAATAGAGGGGATAATAGACCGGTAAGAATGGGCAACAGACTGACGCACATGTGTCAAACTGGCTTCATGTGCACCATGTCCCGAACTTCCCTTCTTGCGGATAGAAAAAAGTTTCATCAAATAAATTATCCTGTGCTGCCAAAGCCGCCGCGCGTCTTGCCCATCTTCGCAGTCTCTTCCCACTCGTTCTTCTCTATCTTGACGAACATCCCCTGCGCTATCCTCTCGCCTTTGTCGACAATGACTTCCTTTGCGGTGAAATTATACACCTGTATCTTGAGCTCGTCGCCTTCGCCGCAATAATCCTGGTCTATTATCCCGACACCATGAGGTTTTAGCAGGCCTTTCTTCCTTGGAGTCGAGCTGCGTAGCGCCAGAATCAGCGCATACCCTTTTGGCGTTTCAATGATGACGTTCGCAGGGACGAGTGCAATTTCCCCGGGATTTATCCGTGTAGTTTCCCTGGCAAAAAGGTCAAACGCAACGGAGCCTTCAGTTGCATAAGTTGGAAGAGGCAAAGAACCGTCTATCCTCTTTATCCTGACTTTCACAGATAACCTTCCCTTCTGATTTATTTATAACTACGAAGGGCATATTGTCCATGCTTTTGTCTGATGGGGACGTGAAGAAGATGATAAATGCCGGGAGGATAAAGATAACCCCGTTTGACATGGAAAAACAGGTCATGGCAGTCGGCGTCGACCTTAGCCTTGGTAACGACTTCATCCTTTTCAACACCAACCAGAGGAGCCACATCGACCCGTCAAACTACAACCCAGACGAGCATCTGGAAAAGCTTTTCATAGGTGACGGGAAACGGTTCATTTTGCATCCAGGCGAGTTCATCCTTGGGATAACCAAAGAGACAGTCGAGCTTCCGTCAGACATCGCAGGCAGGATAGACGGAAGGAGCAGCCTTGGGAGGCTTGGGATAATCGTGCACTCGACTGCAGGCCACTGCGACCCCGGATTTTCGGGAAAGATAACGCTTGAGATAACGAACATAGGGAAGCTTCCAATAGCGATTTACCCCGGGATGAAGTTTTGCAGCGTGCTGTTCGAAAGCCTCTCGTCGCCGGCAGAGAAGCCGTACTCCAACGGCAAGTACTCCGGCCAGCAATCCCCTCTGCCATCAAGAATATCGGCTGACTTCAAATAATGACTGAATCACAGTATTTCACAAACACATCAAAGAATGTGTTCTGCCTCGTAAACCTTCCGGAAGTTGTCAAGGGGGCGTTATTTTCAAGGTACAGCAGGAGCCCAAAGAGTCTGAGGGCAATACTTTCCGAGGAGTTCCTTGGCAATCCTGATTTTTCTTCGCGCATTGATGAAAAAAAGGCCGAGGAGTTTTACGACCGCGTGCTGCTTGGATACGGCGATGACAGCGTTGCGGAGCTTGGCGGCGCTCATCTGGCAATAGAAGGAATTTCAAATATCGCAACGAAGTTCATTGAAGACTCCAGGATAGGCATTTCCTTCCTTGAAAAGTCCACGCGATATGTAAGATTCGACGACAAAATAAACGGGAATTACCAGTATCTGAGGGAGCCGGATATAATGTCATCTAGGCATGCCGACTGGTACGTCGAGACGTGCGAGCTTCTTTTCGGCACATACTCTGCCCTTATGGACCCCGTAATGAAGTTCATAGAGGAACGCAATCCGCGCGGGGAAGAAAGCGAGCGTGCATACAAGTCCGCAATCCGTGCAAAAGCCTGCGATGCCCTTCGTGGCCTGCTTCCGGCATCCGTTACGACAAACCTTGGGATGTATGGCAACGGCAGGGCGTTTGAATACCTTATCACAAAAATGGCATCAAGCAATCTGGCAGAAGTCCGCAGCCTAAGCGCGGAGATGTCAGAAGAGCTTTCAAAGGTGATTCCATCGTTTGTAAAAAGGGCAGGAAGCGAGCACGGAAAAGAGCTTCAGAGATACCTTGCAGAATCGCGAAAATCGATGGAAGCCCTTTCTGTCATGGGCAAAACAGATGCTATGACTGTAGAGCTTATTGACAACAGCGGTGAGGACAAGGCTATAGCTGCGATGATTTATCCGTTCTCGAACGTTCCTTTCTCCGCTCTTCTGGAAAACGTGAGGAAAATGCCGCCAGCGCAGAAGGCAAAAATAGCATACGAATATATGGGAAAACGCGCCAACCGCCGCCACAAACCCGGAAGGGCGCTGGAAAACGTTCATTACACATTTGATATACTGGCAAACTACGCTGCTTTCAGGGACATTCACAGGCACAGGATGCTTACACAGGAAAGGCAGTCTCTTTCCACAAACCACGGATATGACACTCCAAAAGAACTTTTTGACGCAGGGCTTGCCGAAAAATTCATCGAGTGCATGATAGTCGCGAAGGATGCTTTTGGGCGCATGAAAGGGATGGAAAAACAGGCGCAATACATTGTTCTAATGGCGTACAGGATGCGCTGGTACATGACTCTTAACCTGCGGGAGATTTACTTCCTGTCAGAGCTGAGAAGCTCAATGCAGGGCCATCCTGATTACCGCAAGATTGCGCAGTCCATTTATGCAATAGCCAAAGAAAAAAGCCCGATACTGGGGGCATACATGAAGTTTGTTGACATGAACGACTACTCCCTTGAACGGCTGGAAGCGGAGAAAAAAGCAGACAAGAAGATTCAGGAAAGGAACTCTTCCTCAGTGCGATGAAGCTTGCCTGGCATGATTAAACAGCTAGGTGAAGGGAACTCTTCGCGCATCAGGCTCCCGATTTTTCCGTAGCATATCTTGGATTTGTCGGTGAAAGAGACCACGAATATTTTGTCGTCGTTTTTTATTTCCCGGTTCCTCTTTTCTGAAATGGAAAGTATGAGCTTCATTGCATGGCTAGGCTTCATCTGACTATCCCTGATATCCAAAAGAAGGAGTGTGTGCAGGCCGCGGTCGCGATTTTCCTTTATTCCATCGAAAAAACTCTCTGGCGAGAAGTTCTCCGACGTAAAAGGGATGGTTATAGTCCTGCCGAACTTGTAGATATGCAGGCCCGTTTCGGCAATGGCGGAAAAAATGGATGGCGCATGTATCACCTGCGTCTTGACGCCGTGCTTTCGCGCCTCCATTATTATCATTGAATGCGTCGTTGCGACCATGGGGTCGCCCGGGACAACTATTGCGACATCTGAAACCTTGGCAAGGGAAACTATTTTCATCACATTGTCCTCAAGGTCCCCCCTTCCCGCAACTATTACCTTCTTCCCTGCAGCCTTCTCCAATCCCTCCCGCCCTCCCCAAAAAGACGTGTAAGAGTCCAGATAAACTGCATCGCATTTCCTAATGGCATCCATGCCTCTCAAAGTGATGTCCTTCTCGTCCCACAGGCCCCCGCCGACAAGATGCAGCATAACAATCTTAACAGACTGTTTAGCGATTGAGACAAGAGGATTTAAAGCGAGCCAGCAACAACAGAGCATGCAGGCCATTCTTGCAGTCAAGTGCCCCGCATGCCGTTATATGAATCCCGTATCCATAAAGCCCATCTATGATGGCTTTGAGGGCGATTTTGTCTGCAGTAACTGCAGAAACCCCCTTGACAACCTGCATGCAATTCTTGACGACTAGCGATTATGAAGCCTAAAAACCTCAAGGAAGCGCTTTCTGGCAAAATTTCCAAGGAGGAAATAAAGACGATAACAAAGAGCTTTGATACTATTGGGTCTATTGCAATCATAGAAGTGCCGGAAGAGCATGGAAAAAACAAGATTGTTCTCGCAGACGCCATAATGTCAGTCAACAAATCGATAAAGACTGTCTTGATGAAATGCGGCGAAAGGGAGGGCGAATTCCGGCTGCGCAATTACGAATATCTGGCTGGCGAAAAAACATTTGAAACCATCCACCGGGAACACGGATGCTCGTTTTATGTCGATGTCCGAAAAGCGTACTTTTCCCCAAGGGAATCCACGGAACGGCAGCACATCGCAGACGCTGTGTCCTCCAGTGAACGCGTTCTTGTTATGTTTGCAGGCATCGGCCCGTTTGCAATAGTGATAGCGAAGAAGGCCCGTGCCAACGTGACTGCAGTTGAAATAAACCCTGAAGCTGTCAAACTCATGGAGAAAAACATACGGCTAAACAAAACATCTGTGGTGACTGTTCTTGGCGACGTGGCCGAGGTATGCAAAGGCATGGTGGCAGACAGGATTCTTATGCCTCTCCCAAAGCACGCCGATAAATTCCTCGATCTGGCAGTCGGATGCATCGCCAAAAACGGCGTGATACATTATTACACTGTATCTGGGGATGATACAAAAAAGGCAGAAAATGAAGTTTTGGAGGCTGCCAAAAGGGCCGGAAGGGGCGTCAAAATACTGGCGGCCAGGAAAGTCCTCCCATACTCGCCCAGGCTATGGAAAATCTGCATAGACGCGGAATTTAAATAACTCCGAATATTTCTCTTGCTATGGACGAGCTTGACGAGATATTCACTCCACACGAGAAGCGGAGTTATACGACGCTCTTACGCAAGGGCCCGATGACTGTTTTTGAGCTTTCCAAAGAGACTGGGATAGCGAGGACAAAGCTATATGAAGTGTGCGAACGGCTGGTGAGAAAGGGGCTGCTGGAAGTCGGCGTTGGAAAGAGGAAAAAAATATACATAGCCAGAGAGCCAAGAAACATCCTTTCCCTTGTTGAAGAAAGGTTCAGGGAAATTGAAAAAACACGGTCAAGAATTTCATCAATCCTTCCGGCACTGGAGAAAATGCACGCCATGAAGAAAGTCGACGGGGAAATGGTAACAGTGATAAAGGGCGAGACAGCGATAATAAACCACTTTGAAAACCTCAGCGGAGCTGTGAAAAAAACGGCCGTTTTCGCCAAGGCACTTGCCCCCACTAAATACACGGGAAGGTGGGAAAGGTGGCTCAAGACGATGAAGGAACGCGGCTCTTTATTTCGGGCAGTCTACGAGCATTCCCCGCAGACAGAAGAGGCAAAAAAAATCGCCAAAAAGTTCGGGTTCGAAATACGGTTCATAAACGAGGACATCGTTGGCAGAGTCGACTGGGCGGTATACGACGAGAGGATTTTCCACATAGCAATATGGGACTCAGCGACGCTGATACAGATAAATTCCCCGGAAGTCGCAAAGGCGTTCCTATCTGTATTTGACACACTGTGGGGCACGGCAGAGAAGTAGGTACGTTGTCCCTTCTGTGACAACTAACGCTCTTTTCCCATCAAAACAATTTTTTATTGTGTTTGTGACGATAAGCGGTTCCTCCGGCACGGGAAAAACCACCCTTTGCAACATTTTCAAATCCTGCAATCCCGGCTGGGAGCTTGTCCCAGAGATAATAGACACGACGATAAAACCGCAGAATGACCCCGTCCTCAGGCAGATATGGTTCCTTAACCAGTACATTGAACGGGAGAAACGGCTTTTGTCGCTCCAGGGCAAAAACGTCATTGGCGACAGGGACTGGATAGACTGCCTCATGTACGCTAAGCTTTTGGGCGGGTACGACGTTATCGAGCGCCTGTACATGAGCATCCAGAAAACCGAGCCTGACCTGAGGATAATACTCACGCTTCCAGAAGAGCGGATAATAGAACGCGCAGAGAAGCGCAACCGCGCGTTGGCAGGGCAATGGAAGGAGACTGATTCGGACTACATACGCAATCTCAACGGCAACTTCATCGAATACCAGCGTGCCTTCGCTGACCTGAAGCCAGTTGTTCTTCTCGATTCATCTTTGCCACCGATGGACCTCTGCAAAAAACTCGAGAAAATAATAGGGGACCGAATCAGCTAGGGTTCTTCTTTTTCGCCCAGATCTTCTGAAGCTCAACGTCGATATTTGCAAGCTCCTTCTTGTAGTTGGTGGTCATTTCTGTAAGGGTGTTTTCGTCAATCTTCCTTGTGAAGAAATCGCGCTGTGCGTCCTCGAGCGCCTTGTTTATCGCCTCTTTCCTGCACTCAAGCTCGTTTATCCTTGCATTGATGTCGGCACCTCTCCTTGCGCGCTTGTAAATGAAAAACACGGCAACAAACGCCCCCATGGAGCCTATGACAACGTAGGGAAGCATTTCAGGCGGGACTAGTGGTTTGGGGGAGATTTCCCACGACTGGTTGCTTGTCTTGAGTATTTTTTCCCCGTCCTTGAGGAGGAAGCGGATGACATAGGTTCCTGGCTGAACATCGACCACATACTTGTTCCCGTAGACGCCGTCTTGGACATCCACATCGCTGTGATTTCCATCATCATATAGTTTCACTATCTTCGTTTCCGAGATGACGACTTCGGCATCAAATCCTGCCATCAGCTTTCCTGTAGTGTCGTTGTAAAACGGCATATTGATGATCAACGTGTCGCCAACGCTGGCCTTTAGAACTGGAACAAGGGCTTGCTGCGCGAATGCCAGCGGAAGGAGCAAAAGGAGGAAAAGCGCGATTCTCATGAACAATATTTCCCACGGGAGTTTTTATTGATGATTTTTGCCAAAAACGCTGCTGTAACCGGCCTTTCACGTCTAAGGGCTGGGTTCTTTCCGCATGCTCCCAATGGAGCAGGAAGCGCTTTTCACTGAGCTTCGCAGGACCAGACCTTCAGTTTAGGGTAATCCTGAATACCCACAAACACTGATTTTCGCCAGCGTTTTTCACTAGGATGCTCGGGACATGAAGCACACTCGGTATGCGTCAGTCTGTCGGCTTCCGTAGAGAAAAAGGCTGCTTGGCGCCGCCAGCAGGGTTTGAACCTGCGACCTTCCGGTTAACAGCCGGACGCTCTACCGCTGAGCTATAGCGGCCTTTCTATCTTTCAATTTGGGTACTTTTATGCTTTAAATAGACTTTAACGGAATCCCGGAGCCTTGAGTTCCCTGAGCTTGTCAGGCAGATACTCATCAACGACAAAGCGGAACCCGTACCTGAGCAACGCCTGCTGCTCGGCCTTCTTCCCAAGCTTCACCCATGTCTGGAGTTCCTTCTGCATCCTTGGATCGTCCTTGTACCTAGGGTCCTTCTTCAATTCCTCAAGCCTCTTGAAGTCAAGCGGCCGCAGCTTATCAGAACGCAGCTTGTACTTTGTTATGTCTGTTGCAGTTGTCCCTAACCACTGCGCCTTTGGCGTTGCAAGCTTATGGTTCACGTGCGCGGACTTTGCAGAGCCGGCGATGATGACCATGGCTATATGCAACCCGAACGGGTCGGAGTCGCAGAATATGTAGACAGGAATCTTGTTCTCCTCACTTATCCTCTTTATCAATCGTCTGGTAGAACGCGGCGCCTGCCCTGCTGTGTGCACGAGAATGGCGTTGAACTTCTTATGCGCCTCTTCCTCCATGAGCCTGTTGTACATACCGCCTGTCTCTATCGCTATTACCTTGTCGGCGTTGACTTTCTCTATCTCGCCTTCGCAGATTCTGGGGCCAATTGACTGGCCATCCGGTGTGTCCAAACAGTTTATCGTGTTGAACTTGCCTGAAGGGCTCCTGTACTTTATCGTTATGTCACCGTAAATGGAGCCGCGGTTGTCAGGGATGATGTTGAAATCCTCCCTTGGCCTTCCGATTACGGCTTCAATATCCTCAACGACATTGTCGCACTCAGGCTGCTCATCAAATTTGAACTCCTCACCCCAGCTTTCAGAAATATAATACAATTCTCTTTTAGTCACGTGCTTGTTGCCCTCTTTAACAAGGTCCTTGCAAAACCAGGCGACTTTGAGGAACTGCGCAAGAAGCTTGATGTGTCGTATGTTTCCGGCAGAGCGGCTTATCTTCTGGTCGCCAATGACGTAGTACTGGTTTGCCGGGTCATAAACAAGGTTGTTTGATGTCCTTGAGGGAATCGAAACGGATGGCACTTTTCCCTCCTTTATCTGCTGGACTATTGCCTGGCCTATCTTCTTGAGCGTCTCCGCATCGACCATTACCTTCTCTGGCGCTTTAGTCTTCTCCGGCTTCTTCGGCATCAAATTCCTCCTTCTTCCTGTCTCTCTTCTTCCCTGCTTTTTTCACTTCTTCATCAAGCTCCTTCGTCTCGGCTGCCATCTCAACGAGCTGCTTGTTGACGACTTTCTCCATCATCTCCTTGAAGTCGAGCTTCTCCTTGCTTTCAGCAAGCTCCTTGGCGCTTGAAATTACCAACGGGAAATATTTGTCAAACACCCTGAGGCGCTCAGTCTCGTGCTTGGCACGCTGGCCCTTGTGAATATGCGTCACCATCTTCCTTGCGCACTCCTGGACTGCAAGCTTGATTTCCTTGATTATCTCCTGGTAGCTCGCTATCGCTTCCTTGCTCTCGCTTGTGAACGGGACCCATGTAGAGCACATGTGTATGAATATCAATGCCGGCCCCTTGGGCACGCCGGAACTGCCTGGCTGATCAAGGCCGTAACGCCTCCATTGTATCTGCGATATTGCCTTTGTTGTTGCGCAATCAGAAAACTGGTAGAGAAGGGGAACACGGTTTGCAAACCTCATTATCTCGACAGGCGGCTGCTCTTCCCCTTCTGCTTTCTTCAGCTCCCCGCCATAAGCCATCGCCGCTTCGACCTGGAAGGGCTGACCACGGTAAACGGAAGGCTCTCTGGTTATGGATGTGACGAATTCGCACTTCACTTCCTGCTGGAGGCGCTTCTCCATGGGCGGCTCCCCGAGGGGGGACAGGCAACCGGTCGGCGGCCTCATCAGGTTGACTGTTCCCATCGCCGAAACGAGTTTGTCCGCCTCGTCGCGCTCTATGCCCTTAGGATCCCTTGCCGGGTCGAGTGATGACAAACGGCAGATTTCTTCGGCAGCAGTCGAGCCTATCTTGCTGAACGAGTTTTGCAAAAATCCTGAAAGCTTCCTCGACTCTGTGGCCTTAAGCATCCTCTTGAGTATGCCAAGCTCTATGCCCTGCGGGTGCGGCTTTATTTCTGTAGGGAGTTTTGGAAGCTCGTTGACTTTTCTCTT
>JACRMZ010000040.1 GCA_016219455.1 Candidatus Aenigmatarchaeota archaeon | reverse complement strand
TTTGTCGAGGCGCTTGCGTTCATCGGGATGATCAAGGTGGGTTTTTGGACAGCATTCATCATATTGGTATACAATTGGTATTTCCTCCAGCCTGCGTATCTCTACTGGTACGGCTCGCTTTTTTTCCTCCATTTGGGGATGTGCGCTGAAGGTTTTGCAATGAAAGAAAGGCTGAATATAACAAGGGTGCACGCTTTGGTTGCATCAGCTTTTTACGTCATCAATGATATTGCTGATTACGTCTTCAATCTGGTGCCAAGGAGGGACATAATTCTCGGCTCGCACGAATTCCCAATCGTGGCCGGAGAGAGCTTCCTGGTTACACTGGCCCTTTCGCATTTTTTGCTAAAGCGTGCAAGAACCTAAACGTTCTCCATTGGAGGAAATAGGCGCGTTTTAGCGCACTTGCCAAATCAGAGCTTTCTTCCGAATACCAAAAACGCCGTGTGGCCGATTTCCGGCTTCGTTGGACGCGTTGGATTGACTTTCCATTCCTGGGAAATGTTCTGGAGAACGCGGATATCCGAGAATCCCAGCTTCTCAAGGGATTTGCAGACGTTTTTTACCTGTTCTATGACGGGGCAGTGGCAGAATGCCCACCCGCCTTCATTGAGGGAACGATATGCGTGCGGCAGGACTTTGTGCGGTTCCCTTAAGTCTATTGTCACCAAATTCGCGCCTTTCTTCCCGAAGCCCTTCACTATGACGTCGCGTTTTTCGATTTTCACATTGCCGTTTGCGAACCTTCCGATATTTGATTTTGCAATATCGTAGAAGTTCTTCTCCTTTTCAAACGTGTAAACCTGCTTTGCGTAATAGGAAAGGAAGACTGAAAGCCATCCCGAGCCAGAGCCGACGTCAAGGACAACTGAGTCTTTGTTAATGCCCGTGACAGCTATTATTTACGATGCGTCTTTGGGAAGAATCTCATGCGGTCCGCGCCTCATCGACGTTACAATGTCAATTACAGTGGGCGTTATGGCCATGAACCGTTTTCCAAGGTGGGTTTTTACGACAGTTCCTTCTTTTTTTCCTGGAAGTTTTTTTGTGTCCACGACACCCAGATGGCTTCCTATATCCTCTCCGACTATTCCTACGAGCTTATGGGCACCTATCAGAAGAATCCTATCACCTTTTTTGAAAGCCATAGCATAAACCCAGCGGGAAGGGATAAATCCTTCTCATTACTTTACCTGCGGAAACAAAACCATATTTAAGTATCGTACAACCAATATAACGAAAAAGAGGTGGTTTGTTTGATGGATTTTAAGTTTGCCGAGTCATACTCGGGCAAGGCGCACTGGCTACCGAGGATTGCGTTTGCCGGAGTATTTTTGTACCATGGACTTACGAAGTTCCCCGCAGCGCAGGGGATGTCGCAGGCAATGGGGATGCCGTTGCCAATGATATACCTCCTTGCAACAATAGAAACACTTGCGGGCGCATTGGTGCTCTACGGCGGCACTGGCAAGGACTGGGCAACGAGGATAGGCGGCTTGCTTATCGTTCCTGTAATGCTCGGAGCCATCTACCTTGTTCACCTTCCGCATGGCTGGAATTCCATAGGTAACATGGGATACGAGTTCCAGGTGCTTTTGGCTGCCATGGGCCTGAACTTCTTCCTTAAGGGAAACAAGTAGGGCAAAAGGCGCACACCAGTGTGTGCGTCCCGGATTTCTTTAAAGCTACCTACGACATAGCGATTTACAAAAATTAGCAATTAAAGTTTGCTTTCAATCCACTTCTTGATGTCCGCGCGTCCGCGTGAGCCGACTGTACGTCCGGCTTCTTTGCCGCCCTTGAACAGTATCATTGTAGGTATGCTCATCACGCCGAATTTCATCGAGAGTTCCTGGTTATTGTCGACATCGAGCTTTGCGAATTTGACGCTGCCCATTTCCTTTGCAAGCGCCTCGAACTCCGGGGCCATCGCCTTGCATGGGAAGCACCACTCTGCCCAAAAATCCACCACGACGGGCTTGGCGGACTTCAAAATTTCCTTATCGAAGTTTTCTCCAGTAATCTCAAGCATGTTACCACCAATAAAATTTTGGCATTTTCATTTAAATATCAAGCCTGCTTCTTCTGCCCAGAAAAGGAGATCAAGCTCATCCATGGGTATGCCCGTTTTTTCTGAGAATTCCCTGAATCGGTTCTCAATTTCAAAGTAGTTTTTTTTAGTGAGTGCTTTTGGCACGGAGTCTATGACACCGAGTTTCTCAAGGTTCTTGAGTATGTGCCTGTCCAGTATCGCCAGTTCCCGGTATCCGGAGTTACGCATGAAATGAGAGGCTTCCTTGTAGCCATAGCCGTTGATGTTTTCAACGAGCCATTCCCTTGCCTCCTGGGGCTTTTTGGCGTTTAGAACATTCCAGACATCAGCAAACTTTCCACGGGCCTCAATAATGTAACGGGCCTTGTTGTTTTTGAACCGCACTCCCTTGGAGCTGATTAGTTTGCTTATTTCTCCCTTGCTGCCATTGTCAAGAAGGCCCTTTTCCTTCATTTCAGATATGGCAGACCAGCATGAAAGAGCCTTGCTCTGCGGCGTGCACAGGCAGAAGAACATTTCAAGCCGCGTTTTCTCCTTGTCCTTTCCTGTTTCTCGGAAGTCCATGAGACGTTTTTTTATGTCCTTCTTTCTCTTCCCGTAAGCCAACAGGAGCTTTTTCACGCCAATAAATCACATCTAACGCTTTTAAGCTTCGTCCCCAAAACACCAATCATGGAAGGGCGTCCAGACATCAAGAAGCCGGAGTTCCAGAAAATCTCCAACGAAGTCTGGGAGATACCTAAATCCTACAAGAGCGGGATGAGGGTTCCGGCAAGGGTCTTTGCAAGCAGGAAAATACTCGATTCGATGGACCTCCAGGTATACGACCAAGTTGCCAACGTCGCTACATTGCCTGGAGTCATAAACCACGCGTTGTGCATGCCTGATGGGCATTTCGGCTACGGTTTTCCAATTGGCGGCGTTGCGGCAATGGATGCAAAGGAAGGCGTCATTTCCCCCGGAGGCATAGGATTTGATATCAACTGCGGGATGCGTTTAGTCACCACCAACCTCACATACAATGACGTGAAGCCCCATCTGAAGGGGCTGGTTGATTTGCTTTATGAGCGCGTTCCCGCCGGCGTTGGCAGCACAGGATTTGTCAAGTTGACTCCGGGAGAGTTCCGCGAAGCCGTTGAGGAAGGCGCAGAGTGGGCAATAAAAAAAGGATTTGGGTGGCATGACGATTTGGTTAAAACGGAAGAAGACGGCAACATGGATGGCGCCGACTCGTCAAAAATTTCCGTAAAGTCCATCGAGCGGGGGATAAAGCAGATAGGGACTCTTGGCTCTGGCAACCATTACTTAGAGATACAGGTTGTGAAAAAGGAGAATATTTTCGACGAAGAGGCCGCAAAGGCCCTCGGGATCTTCCCGGAGCAGATTGTTGTCATGTTCCATTGCGGTTCCCGTGGCTTCGGCCATCAAGTGGCAACAGACTACCTGCAGACGTTCCTCCAGGTGATGGATAAAAAGTATGCGATAAAAATATTTGACCGCGAGCTTGCCTGCGCCCCGTTCTCGTCAAAGGAAGGGCAGGACTATTTTTCCGGGATGAAGTGCGGGATAAACATGAGTTTTGCAAACCGCCAAGTAATCCTTCACAGGATAAGGGAGTGCTTTTCCAAGGTGTTCCGGAAGCCTGCTGAGGACCTGGGGATGAAAATGGTTTACGATGTCGCGCACAACACAGCGAAGCTTGAGAGCCACAAAGTTAATGGGAAGGAACGGGACGTTTTGGTCCATCGGAAAGGCGTGACAAGAGCGTTCGGGCCGGGGAGGAAGGAAGTCCCAAAGGAGTACAGGAAGCTGGGGCAGCCGGTGATAATAGGCGGGAGCATGGAGACTGGTTCGTACTTGCTTTTGGGAACGGATAAAGCGATGCAAGAGACTTTTGGCTCGACGGCTCACGGTTCGGGAAGGACGATGAGCAGGATGAAGGCAAAGAGGATGTTCCGAGGAGACAAGCTTCAGCGGGACATGGAAAAGCGCGGGATTTACGTTCGTTCAGCGTCGTTCGCCGGCCTTGCTGAGGAGGCTG
>JACRMZ010000039.1 GCA_016219455.1 Candidatus Aenigmatarchaeota archaeon | reverse complement strand
GTCAATCATCAAATGCGTTTCGTAAGTCGGGCCGTCATCCTTCGCTTTGCTCAATATGACTGCAGGCTTGCCTGTTGTCAACTGCGCATAAAGGACAGAAGCGCTGATGCCTATGCCTTGCTGGCCTCGTGACTGCCGCAGCTTGTGGAACTTTGAGCCGTACAGCAGGCTTCCGAAAATGTTGGCTATCTGTGTCTTGACTATGCCGGGGCCGTTGTCCTCTATTTCGACTTCAAAACGGTCGTTTCCCCTGTCCTTTATCTTAACCTTGATTTCGGGGAGTATCCTCGCTTCCTCGCAGGCGTCAAGAGAATTGTCGACAGCTTCCTTTGTCACGGTAAGCAGGGCTTTTGCGGGGTTGTCAAATCCCAGCAAATGGCGGTTTTTCTCGAAGAATTCCGCGACACTGATTTCCCGCTGCTCAAGCGCGAGATCGTCAGCTGTCTTAGCCTTTGCTGCAACAACAAGTTTTGTCATCTTCTCTAAATTGGGCTCCTTATAATATATCTTTTATGCGCCTTTTCCGCTCCCTTTCAAGCAGTTTGTACACTGTTGAGTGGTTAGAGCCTTCAATGAGCATCATTATTGCAACTTTTGCGATTGAAACAGGGATGTGCTGCCCTATGATTGAGATTGTCTTACCGTAAACAGAAATCAACGCTCCAGTGTACTGCTCTATTGCCTTTCGTGACTTTCCCTCCATCCCTATCACTCTTCCCTTTATCCTCTCTATCTGGGAGTCCTTGCAATAATCGGTAAGGTCTATTATCTCAAGTGTGTGTGAATGGTCCAGCAATGCAAGCGCGCGGTGAGGGCTGAATCCCCTGCCGATTGCCTTTATTATGTGCTGGGCATTCCAGACATCAAGCGCGTCGCCTTCTATCACTACATCATTATCTTCCTTGGAGATTTTTGTCCCTGTCTCCTTGGCTATGTGCCTTACGGTGGTTTTTCTGGTTCCCATTATCACCGCCATTCTCTCTTCCGGGACTTTTACAACAGTTCTCATTTCCCTCGTATCCTCTTCATTGTCTCTTCCTCCATGTCTTGCGCGCCAAAGAATTTTAATACGTTGCGTACGTCCCGCTTGAGAAAATCCTCTGCCATCGGGTGCGAGAGGAGGACGCCCTGGGAGAAGTCTATTATGTAAGGTTCAGAGTTCCAGTAAAGTATGTTATAGGCAGAAAGGTCGCCGTGTACCAGTTTGGCGCCGTAGAGTTTCTTCATATTGACGATTATCTTTTCCATCACCGTTTCAGGGTCGTCAAGCTCGACATCCATCAGCCTTGGAGCCGGCGTGTATCCTTCCCCTAGGAACTCCATTATGAGGACGTTGTTCAAAGCGTCAATGGGCCTTGGGCACAGAACGCCTGCGCTTGTTGCCTTCATGAGGTTTTTGTACTCCTTTGAGCACCACGCATAGACTATCGTCCTCTTGTCCTTGCGCATCCGGGAGAAACGCTGGTCCCCCTCAAGATACGGGGCCATCCTCTTGAAGTTGCTGGCTTCTATTGCGTATACCTTGACTGCTACGGGATTCCCCTTTGAATCCTGGCCGACAAGGACGGAGCTCTCTTTGCCCTGCTTAACGAAGCCCTTCATCCTGTCTATCACGCCCCTGTTTGCGAACTTCATCAGCGCGGCAATTGAGGCGTTGTCCAGCACGCCCTCGTAGACTTTGAATGTCTCCTTGTACAGCATAACGAGAAATTGGATTCTGCGCTTAAATCTCAGACCTTGAGCTTCTTGAACACGCCCTGCCTCACTAGCGTTTCGACTTGTGCCTTTGTGTATCTCCATGCAATGTCGGCGCGCTTGTCGCCCTGTATGACCCAGGGCTTGATTATCACTATATCGTTCATTCGCACCCAGACGGCTTTCTTGAACTTCCCTGGTATCCTGCATATGCGCTCGTTCCCGTCGTCGCAGTCCACACGGAGCCTGTCGCCTCCAAGCATCTCAATGATCCTTCCGTAAATCTCGTCGGGCTTTGCGCGTTTTATCCTCTCGACGACCTCTTCAGTATGCTTCATACTCCATTTACCTTTCCAACCTATTTATAACGCTAGAATCTCGCACTCATCGTCATCCTTGATATGAGCTTGTTATTCTTCTTTGTCATGAGCTTGTGCGTCTCCTTGACCTGTGCGCCGTGCTTCTTGGCCATTGCAGCTGCGTTCCTGGTGTCGGATTGTGTGAGGAAGAACACGTTTATCCCCTCCTTTTCCTCTTCTATTCTCACTATTCCAGACGCCCCCTCAAGGAATGCCAAGTCCTTCCTCCCGCGCACCTGGAGTATTCCGGCGTAAGTCCTTCCGGAAACCATGAGGCATGATGTGCATTGGTTCTTCTGAAACCGTATGCGGACATTCTTTTCCTGCTATATGGTATCGTTGCCGGCTTTTATGGTAACCTTTATTTTTGCGTGCTTCGTCCTTGGCTCATATGATGATTCAATGGACACAACGTCGCCTTCAGTTTTTATCCTGTCCTTTATCACATCATCTATGCTCTCGTAACTTTTCCATATGTTGCTTTCGTAGTGGCGCTGGCAAGTCGAGCAGACTATCAGATTGAGCTCGTCTGTCTTTATGGCAACCATCCTTTTCGAAAAGCACTCACGACACAGGATGCCGACAAGCTCGCCTTCCTTCCCGCAGAACGGGCAGAATTTCCTCATATGACCTTTTTGCCACGGGTCCTTTAAATTCCCCATAGTCAATAAAGGCCAGCCGAAATAACCTTTCCTCCAGCGGGATATTTATATCCCCAAACCCTTTGGGCCAATGACTCCATAGTCCTCCCAAAGTCTCAAAGCGTTTGCGGAAAAATCATTAACGCCAGCGAAAATAAAAATTCAAGATTAAAACGCCAAGCGTCTCACTGGAGACATTGCGGAAAACTCAAACATCCGTTGAAACTGGCAATCATAAAAGATGCGTTTGATTGGCCTTTTCATATTGGGATGATTTTTTTTTCCATAGGAGAAAAGGTTATTTTGATGAAACTTTTGAGACTTTGAAAGAGATGCGGAGACCTTGGCCAAAAGTTTCTTTTGATGAAACTTTTCCTTTCATTGGCTATCGGAATAGCCGGAACCTATAAGGAAAAGTTTCTAGAAGAGATACCACAGTGTCATCTCGACATAGTACGGCTCATGGAACTTTTCGCCCTGCGAAACGAAATAGGTGACCTTCTCCGTTTCCGTGTTCACGGCACGCTGGATGTTGTGCCAGTCCTTTGGTGAAGACCAAATCACAGCGCTTTTCAAAAGGCTCCTCACGTCTTCGTTTTCAGAGCCGGCGTAGTCAAGCCATGCTGCCCTCCCCTTTCCTGTGGCATTCAAAACCATCCCGACTTTGCCGTTGCTTTCCTGCATTGAGATTTTCTCAGGTGATGACGTAACGAGGCTGTTTATCCAGGCCGAGTCTGTCGAGTTGAAGTAATGCGGACGCTGCTGGCCAGTGACTCCGTAGTATATCTTCTGCATTTCGTAGCCTGGTTTTGAAACTGTTTCGTTGTTTACAAACGTCTGGTTGCCGCCTGTTGCAGGCGGCCCCCCGGATGAGAGCGAAAATATCCCCTGCTGGAACGAGTTGGCGCCGCTTAAATCAGCGAACTCGACTATTCCCCTTCCCCTTGAGAGATGGTTCTTTATCCTGCCTTCAAACTGCTCGTGCTTGGAGGGGTTGTTGTAAATAAGTATCACATCGACATCAAGCTGCTTTCGTACTGGAACGGGAAGACAGAAAAGGTGATGTTCCTTCCATTGATATCGGCTGGGGACAGGTAAGTGGCTATCTCGCCTGAAACGTCCTCAGGAATACATGATGTGCAGTTGAAGCCAACGCGTATTATGTTCTTGTAGGCGCCAAAAGTCCTCATCCCGAACCCGATGGTCCGCCTCGGGCCCATTATCTCGTCTATTTTTACTGTTATTTCAGAGGCGTTCTTGGACATTATGTTCTGGAGGTAGCTTTCGCCTCCGTCGTCTATGTTGTCCAGCGTGGCGAGTATGTCTTTTCCCGCTATTGCAAGCCTTGCATCTGCCCAATCCACGTCTCCTTTGAGCGTGTTGAGGAGAAATGGAACGGAAAGGACTGCCAGAAGCGACACTATGACAACTTCCACGATATGAACGAACCCTTTACCAGACATCAAATGTCACCCTTGCCCAGTTTCCGCCAAGTGAAACGTAGCGTTCCGATGTAGAGCGCGTCACTCCGGCAGGTATCCTCTTCCCGCAGGAGATGAACGCACTTGCGTTGGAAAAGCGGAAAGCGAAATCGCCTTCCACTCCCAATATCTGTTTGGTGCTCTCATAGCTTTGGGAACATGTCTTGTTGAATTCGGAAAGCTTGCTGATGCCAAGGACTCTTGGCTTTGACGCAAGTCCTATCATGCCGACATTTACGGCGTTCCAATCAGGGCTACCGGAAATCGAATATCCAGTTGTTGTTACCATTATCTCGGCTACCCGAAATGCCTTGGAATCAAGGACATTGGACTGGCTAGTCGCCCGGTATTCCGGTATCGCATGCGCTATCTCAAAGACAAGGAAAATAAGTATTGATGAGAATACCATCAGCGCTATGAGATACTCTATTGTCACCTGCCCTTTTTCCAAACGCATAGTCTCCAACAAACCACCGATTTACGCGATTCCGAAGAACCTTGTTATAAGGAATACAGTGAAGCCAGTACCTGCCATTATAAGGCTGTGCTTTGTGCCGGCGGATATTGAGTTTTCGCCTATCTGGCCTGCAACAAGGCCTGCAAAAACCCCCTGTATTATCACCATGTAGAAGAATATGCTCCTGTAATAGCAGATTGCCCCGTCGCCAAAACCGAATATGCTGCAAGTCGAGGTGAACATCGTGCAGATGAAGTCAAGCCCGCCGGAATAGCCCTGGCACGGCGATGCGGAACCCCCGCCGGTTATGCCGACATTCATCTCAGTAAGCGGCAAAAGGACTTTGGACAAAACAAGCACTATGGCGATGAACATGAAATATATGACATACATCACGGCGACGTGCTGACTGAGGTGGGAGCGGCGCTCCTTCTCCGCCTCCTTTATTATTGTGGCATCAGTTGCAATGGCCTCCATCGTGGCTATGACGTCGCCGCCGCTCCTGTACGCCTCGATTATGATCCTCATGTTCCTCCTGATAAGCATGCTTTCCTTCATCCTTTCTGCAAAGTTCAGGAGCGCCTTGTCAAGGCTCAGCCCCCATGTCAGCTGGTTGTGTATTTTCACGACTTCCGGGGTGAGTTTGTTGTAATCGCTTTTTGCGACAGCTGCTATCGCCTGGTTGAAAGTCATGCCGCTTCTGGAGGTTTCCACGAGGTCCCTGAGGAAGTTTGGAAGCTGGTCCTCAACTGCGCGCACGGAAGCAGACCTGTAGTACGAATATATCATGAACGGCGTGACGCTCACAGTCAATGCAAAAAGCGAGACAACTGCCACAGTCCCTGCGTTTCCAACGAACAAGAAGAGGCTTGCCATGACTATGGCGATTCCAAATGCCGGGGGGAGGTAAGAAACGTACTCCCTTCCTGTCCACTGCTTGAGGGGTTTTATGAGCATCTGCATTATATTGGTCTTAGAGGGTATTAAATGCTCACTTTGTCGATGCGGGTGGAATTTCACATATAAGCGAAACCTCCAGAACACCGATAAATTCCTCTTGTTTCTTATTTTTTCAGCTAACGTCGCTATGAAATATCCGGCCTTAATCAAGACTCTCCAAAAAGACTTATGAATTCCCCCAGTTATCCAATATATGATGAGGACACGTGTCAACAAAAGCAAGATACACGGCAAAGGCATTTTTGCGTCAGAAAACATACCAAAGGGAAAGGTCATTGAAGTGTGCGATATAATCCCTCTGACTCAAAAGGACACTAAAATAATCGACAAAACTTCCCTGTATGACTATTATTTCGGGTGGAAAAGCAGGGGAGGCGCGATTGCTTTGGGCAACGGTTCTTTGTACAACCATTCATACGAGCCAAACGCAAAGTACAAAAAAGACGTTTCCAAAAGCAAGATAGTTTTTGTTTCTGTCAAACCGATAAGGCGCGGCGAAGAAATCACCGTGAACTACAACGGGGACCCATGGATAAAAAAACGCGTTTGGTTTGACAAGTGACTTGTGCTCCACCCAAACGCCGCTTGTCTCATTTAGGCGACATGCGCTTTATCACGAATATGAACCCCATTGATATCATCGGCAATCCAAAAAATACGACAAGGAACTGCGAAAGCACGATGAGCTCCCTGAACCCCTCTGCAAGCCCGAAGACCCCCATTATTGCAGTCATGACTATGAAGAATATTGATCCAACTATAACAAGCGTAAGGTAAACCTGGAGCATGGTGGTGACAGAAGCATTGTATTTCTCCAGCGTTCGCCTGTAATCCTGCATGAAATTGACGGACTTCTCATGGAGGTACTGCGTAAGGTTGCCTCCCGCGGAAAGGGTGGTTGAAATTCCCCAGAGAAGTTCCTTGAATTCCTCTGAAGGGCTTCTTGCAGCAACGTTCTTTATCGCCTCCTGTATGCTTAAGCCGAAGCTTTCGCAGTCCCTCCCTATTTTCAATGATTCTTTGCTGAGTTCCCCGAACTCCTCGAACTCCCCGAGGACCTTGAACATCACGTAATGGGGTGCGTTGCCTCCGCTTGCCGTTGCAAGGTAAATCGTCGCGAATGGGAGGACAAAATCTATTTTCCGTTTTCTCTCAGAAACCCTGAGTGAGGGATAGATATAAAAAAGGAAAAACGTCACTATTGAAAAGAACAGCGAAACGCTGAGCGAGAACATGAACGAGAGGAATATGTCAAAGCCTGGAAGAAGCGAAGTTATGAGGAGAAGAAGCGGCATCTCGAGGCCGAAGACGACTAGCGGCGTGACGAACAGCATGCTAAGGTATTCCCTCAGCGATATGTTTATCGCGGCCTTCTGTATGTCAGGCTTGAGGCTGTCAAAATACGGGAGGACGGAATCCAGATGCGGCGAAAAGACGGAGTATGCCCAGCGCTTGTATGATTCTTCGAGTCCCATTTCACTTTCTCTCCCTTTTCATCCTGTCCAGTATCTCTTTTCGTTTGATGCTCCCACCGTCTTTAGGCGATGAGGCTACTCTCCTTACCCTCCTCATCACGCTTTCCTTGTCGACATAATAGCGGTTTATGAGGTCAGCGAACTGAGTATAGTCTTTTATGCTGTTGGTCCTCATCCATTCAAGGACATCGGCCCTGTCCTTTATCTCCTGCTGCATCTCCTCTTCTGTCATGCTCCTCTCATACCGTATCTTCCCCAGTATGTAGCTCCTGTTCACTGCTGGATACGTATCCGTAGTGAGGTCCCACTTGAAGACTTCGTTTATCACCGGAACGTGCTTGTCCCTGTCAAAGCCCCTTATCTCCAGCACCTGATTGGCTCGCCTCACATACGCTCCGCGGTATTTGATTTTGCCCAAAAACACGACTGCATCAAGGCTCTCAATAAGATTTGGCGGAAGGGATATCGGCTCTGTTGTAAGGCGGTCCATGAGGGAGTTTATGTCTTCAGCGTGTATTGTCGACAAACCGGGATGGCCTGTGGCTATTTGCTGGAACAGAACGAACGCTTCTCTTCCCCTGACTTCCCCTACGATTATGTAGTCAGGCCTTTGCCTGAGGCTTTCCTTGAGGAGGGCGAACATATCGACCTTGTTGCCTTCGCCGCTGGATATTGCTTCCCTGGCAACCTCCTGTATCCAGTTCGGATGCGCAATCCGGACTTCCGGAGTGTCTTCAATGCTCACGACCTTCAGCTCATGCTTGAGGAACATTGCTATTGAATTCAGGATGGATGTTTTTCCAGTCGCAGTCCCGCCGCTTACCATTGTGGCTTGCAGCCTGCTCCCGTCAGGAAGCGCCCCATCAACTATCGGGTTTGCCATGGAGACGCTTTTTCCGCACCTCTGAGCGAGCTTGACGACAAAGGAATCAAGCTCCTCCTTGTCATTGAACATGATGTTTGTCTCAAGATAGCCGAATATCGGATTCCTGTGAGCGACAAATATTGGTATCCCGACGCCGTCGCAGCTTATGTCTTCTATGTTGGGGTCGTTCATGAACGGGTCTATCTTTCCCATGCCCACGAAGTCCCTGTGGAGGTAATATTGTATCGCGCGCTTTTTCCTCTGGTCAAGCTTCCGTTCCATTAACCTCAACGCATCTTCTATTTTGCCATTAAGGTAGCCTACTGCCTGCTGCCCCTTTAGCCGCGTGAAGTCCACGTCCAGCCTCTCCCTGATATTGTCCTTGAGCTCCTCGAGAAGCTTCCTCTCCTCCGGAGTCAGGACGGGTTCGGCAACGCTGTACATCGGTTTGCCTTTCTCCCTGCTCCACTTTATGTTTGCATATGAGAAAATGAGATCGTCCTTTGACGGGTTCCTTGGCACCAGCGAGTAGACTATGTTTGTTTTCATTATGTCAGAGTCATTGAGCTTCTCTGCCATCGCCCGCTTCAAATTCACACTGGGTATAAGTACTGCCTCGTTCTCCTCGATTTTTTTGTATTCCTCTGTCTCAAAGCCGGGCTTTTCGCCGGAAAGTATTTTGCCGACCCTCTTGAAGACTGCTGGAAGGCTACCTTTTTTCTCAGGCTCATAAAACTTTGAAACGTCCTCTATGTCAATCTCCGTGGCTTCCGGCACGGGCTGTCCACTTGGCTCTGTTTTCTGCTCAACTTGCTTTACTTCACCCAGCCGCGAAGCCGCCTTTGCAAGCAATGAAAACAGTCGCTTGCCTTCCGGGGTCGGCCTTGGTTTTGGCTCATACTGGACCTTCTTGGCCGCTTCCCTGAGGAGCTTCTTCACTTTTTTGTCTTCCATATCATCTCAATAATTTTATTTCGTTATTTCTCCTTGTTATAATTGCCCTTCCGGCCGACGAGGAGATTATGCCGCCAATTGCATTGCCTGAACCGGGGCCCTCAAGCGGGATATCAACCCTTCTTGGGCCAAGAGTCAGCGTGATGTTTCCGGAGTTTATCTCGATTGAATACGGGTTTCCGTTTATTTTCGGCGGTATTGAAACCCTTATGGAGTTATCTTTGCTTTCAAGTCCCACTGCAACTGCACCTGCTATTGTCGAGCCTGCCTCCTTCAGCTGGTCCTCCTCGCTTCCCTGGCTGACACCAAGGCTTATCCTTGAAAAAATGAAGTAAACTGATGAGACAATGACTACTCCGACAAAGAACAGTATCATCTGCTCCAGTGTCAGCATCTGCCCCTTTCTCATTCCATCCTCACCCTGACGTTTGTTGCATGAAGCGTCTTTCCTCCCTCGCCCTGGCCTGCAATGTCTTCGCTTTCAGCTGCCTCTATGGTTATGAGGTGGTTGCTCCCGCCTATCTTAGGCCTGCCCACTATCCTCAACTGGACCTTGTAGGAATCTGTGGATGTTGCCAGCTCCCTGTAAACCAAATTCATCTGGATGGCATAGTCGCGGCCTGCGATCTTCTCGCTCTTCACTGTTATGAATCCGGGGTCGGAACCAAGCGGCGCAACGGTGCGGTTGTCGTCGCCTGCAACAATTATCTGCTCGCCAGGCTGGATAACAGAACCAGACGAAGTGAAGCCAAGGATTATCCTGTTGTTCTGCTCGTCAATGAAAAGGTCGCCTGGTATCTCGACATTGCGCATTATTTCCCTGCCTCCCCCTTTGGCAACGCTCTTGATGTTTTCATGGAGCGATTTCATGAACTTGTTCATGTTGTCGACGCGGACAACATCCTGCTGCTTCTCAATCAGCGGAACGCCCCAAAAATACGCACCGACTACCAGGCTTACCATTATCCCCATTAGCAAAACCGCGGAAACAATCTCTGTCTGGCCCTTAGCCATATGTTATTAATGGTGTTTTCAGCTATAAAACCCTCGGGCTTTGCCTGATTGCCCCATCAGCAGACAGTCTTGTCCCCGTCAGGGAAGCCCGGCGAAACGGATTTTACTTCCATCCCTGCGCACGATGTTCCCGAAGGGAAGGATGCGCTGAAAAGCGCCACGTTCTGCGGCTGTATCTCAGTTATCTGGTTTCCTAAAGCGTCAGTCCATCTTCCTGTTTGCAATGCGTTGCCGACATAAACTGTTATCTCGTTTACGGGTATTGATGCGGTTCCGGCATTTCTTATCGTGATGTTCCTTGTCTGCGGGACGATGTTCTCAATCTTTGCAAGCTTTGCGGTATTGGAGGACTGCTGGGTTATCGTCTCGGCAGTCTTGTTCTGGAAAGTCGTCTGCGTCCTGTTTACCCAGATGAAAAACGAGCCTGCCAGGCTCACTCCAATTAGAAGCAAAATGACTATGGTTATTATGGATGTTATCCCTTTGCTCATACGCCTTCGTCCTTGGGCCTTATCCTTATCCTCGGGTACTCCCTGTCGGGCTTATCCGATTTAAGGCCCCTCCTCATGGACTCAAGGGAAACCAAGATTTCCCTGTTGGCCTTGAGCATCTCGTTGTTCTGCTCCAAAAGAGCGTCGAACTTCCTTCCCATGTCGCCGGATGGCGCGCCATCTCCGCCAGACGCTTCTTTCAAAACCGATATGAACTCTTTCCATGCAGTGACCATCTCGTCTATCTTTGACGGGAGCTTCTCGAGTTCCATCCGCAGGCGTTCATCTGACTTTATGACCTCGTCAACAAGGGATTGGTTGCTCTTCACCATGTCAAGGACTTCTTTCACAAGAAACTCTATCTTCACGGACTCGCGGCCGCGCTCAAGCTCCTCAAGGCGCTTCTCCATTTTGCGGAGAGGGCTTACAGGTATCATCTCGAACTCTTCAGTTTCCTTTTCAGCCATAAGTCTCCTGCCTCTTATATATAGACTATCTTCCAGTCGGCTTATAAAGATTTCCCTCGGAAAGCTGGAAAAACGTATGAAAAGTTAACAAGTGAGCCTAATCTCTTCGCCGACAAGCCTGCCTGCAAGCTTTGAATATACCCCAAGGCCTGTGCCGTTGCTGCCGCCAGTATATCCAAGAATATCGGCGCCGATTATATTTTTCTTCTCTTTTATGAAATCGACTGTTTTCATCAGCGTTTTTGGGTCCATCATTCCGACTCCCCATGCCTTTCCTGCGCTTGTCGTAACGTACCTCTGTGGCATGACATCTAAATCAATGGTGAGGTAAACATCGTCAGGAGTCCCCTCAAGCAGGGCTTCCAGTGACTTCACAGACTCGGTGACTTTCCCGGTACTAACGGACTTTATTGCCCCGGGTTTAAGTAGTGTCCCATCTATGGAAAAATCAACGAAATCCACAGGCGGCGCCGAACCAATGTACCTGACGCTCTTCACGTTCGTCTCAGTAAGGAGCCTCCTGACAAAACTCCCGCAATTGAACATGCCCTCATGTTCGTGGTAGGTGTCGTGATGGTTGTCAATGTGCACGTACGCGTACTCTTTGCTCTGTTTGTCGGCTATTTCAGCGCACAGCCCATAGGTGAAGTGATGATAACTGCCATGGCCATACATGACAAGGTTTTTGCCCTGCGGCACTTCGGCTCTAACAATCTCCTTCACATCTTCAGGCAACAGTGTTGACGGCGATTTCAGAATGCTTTGCCATTTATCAGTATTCTTCCTTGCGACTTTTCCGGACTTTTTTTCAAAATACTCGCCTACCTTTGCCGCGTAGTCGTCAAGTTCCAGCGTCATCGGAGTGAAATTCATACACTACTATTTAGTAGTTAAAGTATTTAATAATATCCCACAAAAACAGCCAAAACGTCAATTACTGCAGGATACCATACCCTATGAGGCGCCATCTTCCAGCTATCTGCCTCGCTATGGCAAGACGATCCCCTTTCTCAGCGCATATGGGTACCTTTAGCTTCACTTCAATCTCGTTTTTTCCCGCGCGTGAGGATGTCACGACTCCGACAGTCTTGGCAATGTTGCAGCTTAGCATCAGCGGTTCGTTGGTCTTTATTTCCCCGACACTGACTTTTTCCTTGACACCGACAACTTTTTCAAATAGCTTGACATCAAGCTTGATGTCCCAGAGTGTTGGCGGACCCTTGCCAACAATTGAGACAACGCTTCCTGCAAGCGAATCAGATTTTGTAAAAACCGGGTCCAGAGAAGTCATTATCCCAAGCAGCCCTCCAGGCCCGGCTTCATCAAGGCTTTTTGAGCCCTTGTGCAGGCCGGAAATCTTTGTCCTTAATGGCGCAACCTTGCCCTTGATGTCGATTCCTGGATGAATCTCGATTTCATCGCCGACGTGCAGCGTACCCTGCACAATGCTCCCGCCTACTATCCCGCCGACCATTTTTTCAGGGTCTGTGCCGGGCTTGTTTATGTCAAAGCTTCTTGCAACGAACATCTTGGGTTCCGCTTTGGCGTCCAGCGTGGGAGAAGCTATATGCTCCTGTATCGTTTCAATCAACGCATCGATATTTATGCGCTCTGAACCTGAAACTGGAATAATCGGCGCGTTCTCTGCTACAGTGCCTTTCACAAACGCCTTTATTTCCTGGTAATTCTTCTTTGCCTGTTTCTCGTCGACGATGTCGACTTTGTTCTGGATGATTATGATGTTTTTTATTCCGGCTATGTCCAGAGCCAAAAGATGCTCAGTCGTCTGGGGCTTGGGGCATTCTTCGTCCGCAGCGACGACAAGCAGCGCGCCGTTTATGATTGACGTTGCTGACAGGACTGTGGCCATAAGTGTCGCATGCCCCGGTGCGTCGACGATGCTTATCGTCCTTAGGGGCTTGGTGTCGGAAAAACACACTTGGCACTTTGGGGACGTGGAATAAGATTGCGTTCCCTTGCACTTTGAACATTGGTAGAACGTCACGTCAGCGTAACCGAGCCTGATTGTTATCCCGCGTT
>JACRMZ010000038.1 GCA_016219455.1 Candidatus Aenigmatarchaeota archaeon | reverse complement strand
CTCCCAAGGCTCTTGCTGGATGCCTCTCGGCCTGCGGGCCCAGCTCAAACATAATCAGCGTGTGCTTCTGCTTCTCCACGAGCTCCGGGGATTCTGTCTTCTTTATCTTCGCCCCTTTCTCTGACATCCTCTTCAGAAGCCCCATGTTCCTGCTTTCCCCCATCAGCTTTATGTGGCCGCATATTATGTCGTAGGCGTTTTCTTCCTCAAACCAAAAACCGTCCTGGAATATTCTTGCGCTCTTGTAATCTATGCTTTCCCCGCCAAGCCCCTTCTCGACCCCGTCCCAGTACTCCAGAGCGACGTCGTTGACCCTCTCGTTTATCTCCCTCATCTTTTCCATTTGCTCATTGGGATCAGAGCCATAGTATGAAAGTATGTCCCCCATCCCCTTGCTGGATCGGGCATTGAGCGAATCCATATCTTCATGGATGATTGGAACGTAAAACAGCTTCCTCATAACACCACCGCAATACTTCTCCCTAGACGGATAAGCTACTTATCCTTAACCCAGCCGTTATAATTAAATTGTGATAGACGAGATTCTGAGGCTCAAGGGGGAAAGGAACGCTGTTATCCTCGCGCACAATTACCAGCTTCCAGAAGTCCAGGACATCGCTGATTTTGTCGGCGACTCGCTCGGCCTGTCGCAGCAGGCAGCCAAAACCAAAGCGGATGTAATAGTTTTCTGCGGCGTCCATTTTATGGCAGAGACTGCAAAAATAATATGCCCTGAAAAAACCGTCCTTATCCCTGACATGAAAGCCGGCTGCTCGCTTGCAGACGAGATAAACGCAACGCAGCTGCGCGCATGGAAAGAAGAACATCCGGGAGCAGTCGTCGTTTCTTATGTCAACACGACTGCGGAAGTGAAAGCGGAGAGCGATTATTGCTGCACTTCTTCCAACGCTGTCAAAATAGTCCAGTCAATCCCTAAAGGCAAGGAAATATTGTTCCTTCCCGACATGTTTTTGGGAGCGTACGTCAAGGAGCAGACGCAACGGGATATCCACATCTGGCCCGGAGAGTGCCACGTGCATGCCAAATTCTCGCCAAAGGACATCACGGATTCCATGGCAAAGTACCCTAGGGCCGAGCTTTTGGTGCATCCTGAATGCGGTTGCACGACAAACTGCATGTACCTTTCAAAAACCTTCCCTGTGAAAATGCATATCCTTTCAACAGAAGGCATGATCAGAAGGGCAAAAGAATCACAGACAAAGGAGTTCGTGATAGCGACGGAAAACGGGATAATGCACCGTATGAAGAAGGAAAACTCAGAGAAAAAGTTCTACCCTGTGAGCGAGGATGCCGTCTGCAGATACATGAAAATGATAACTCTTGGAAAGGTCCTTAACTCGCTGAAAAACATGGAGCACGAAGTCGTTGTCCCTGAAGAAACGGCGGCAAAGGCGAAAAAGTCCATCCAAAGGATGCTGGAGATTGTTTGATTTATGCGAAGCCTCCGGATGTTCATACAGGAAGACGCGGGGCGCGGCGACGTGACTTCGGATGCGATAATACCAAAGGGGATGAAGGCGACTGCAATAATTCTTGCAAAAGACAACGGAACGATAGCAGGAATGGAAGAAGCTGGGAAAATATGCAAAGCCGCTGGAATAAAAATGTCTGTGAAGATTCCTGACGGGAAAAAAGTGAGAAAGGGAAATGTAGTCGCGACCCTTAGGGGCAATGCAAAAAAAATCCTGCCGGCAAAAGAGTCCTCATAGCAGCAACCAGAAAGACACTTCCTGGCCTCCGTAACCTTGAGAAAAAAGCAGTTATGATTGCAGGCGGGCTGCCGCACCGCTACGACCTATCAAGCATGATTCTTGTCAAAGACAACCATATCAGGCTTCTCGGGGGAATGGAAAAAACAATCAAAGCCCTTAAGAAGCAGAAGCGTGAAAAACTCGTTGAAATTGAGGTTACCGACGAAAAAGAGGCCGTGCAAGCGGCTGAAATAGCCGACATTATAATGTTCGACAACATGAAACCCGAAGCGATACGAAAAGCCGTCAAGAGGTTGGGAGGGAAAAACATCATATTTGAAGCATCCGGCGGGATAAACGAGAAGACCGTAAAACGCTACGCAAAAACAGGCGTCAACTTCGTGTCCATTGGTTCCCTGACTAACTCCGCGAAGGCACTTGACATCAGCCTGGAGATTCTATGACGAAAAAGAAAATTGTGGCGCGGGGGGCTGAAGCTGTCTTATACTCTGAAACGTATGAAGGCGCCGATGCGATTTCAAAAGAGCGTGTGGAAAAAGCATACAGGCAGAAAGAAATCGATTCGGAGCTCCGCAAGGACCGGACAAAACGCGAGTCCCGACTTCTGGAAGAGGCTTCGCGCATAGGCGTCCCTGTCCCAAAACTGATGAAGATGGATGTTGAAAGTGCCAGAATAATAATGGAAGATATCAAGGGTTCCAAGCTAAAGGACAGTATCGGCCAGATGACTCCTGAAGAGCAGAAACGCCTTTTCCGCATCCTTGGGAAAGAGGTCGCAAAGCTCCACTCCAAAGGGATTGTTCACGGCGACCTCACAACATCAAACGTTCTCATCCGCGCGGGGAGCCTTGTTATAATAGACTTCGGTCTTGGCTCGTTCACGAGCAGGATAGAGGACATGGCAATGGATTTAATTCTCCTAAAAGACGTCCTTAGGAGCAGCCATCCGGAAATTGACGTCTGGAATTCCTTCATAGAGGGTTATTCTTTCGGAAAGAAAGAAATGGTGCTGAATCGCCTCAAAGAAGTCGAAAAGCGCGGTAGGTATACGGACAAAAGTTAACTCCATGTTAACTGAGATCAACTATAAATGGTTTATTTGTAGCTATCTCTGTGTAGAAATAACAAAGGGTGGTATGGTGACTGACGACGACAAGAAAAAAAAGAATCCATTAGCAGGAACTCCATTTGAAGGGTTCTTCGATGAGTTGTTTGGGAAAAACGGTTTTGAGGCAATCGACTGGGAAGGGGGATTCATAGAGTCCGATGGCAACGGCAATTATAATTTCAACGGATTCCCAAAAGAAATAATGGGGGAAGAAAAAGAAACTGCAAAACCCACAGAAAAGAATTACCCCATGATGCTCTCAGGGAAGAAGGAATACTTGTTCCAGACACGGATGAACGAAAAGTCGTACACAGCTACCATTGAAGTCCCATGCCACATAAAGAGAGACGAGATAAAAATCGGCCTCACGGGTTCTGATTTAGGTATCAGCGCCGGGAACTTCATGAAGCAATATACCATCGGCTTTGAGTCAGACACTTTTGAGATTAAACATTACAAAAACGGCATACTGAAACTCGAGTTCGCAAAGAAGGGGGTTGGTAATTGATGTCCAAGAGCTACGAAATGAAAGTTGGAGTGTTCGGGCAGGGGAAGGGCAAGAAGGATGTTTTCATAGACCCTGAATATCTCACAAAGCTTGGCATTGAAGACGGCGACATAGTCGAAGTGCGCAATGGCAACAAGAAGCTTGCGGCACGCGCAATTACGTCTCATCCAGACGAATACACGAAAGATCATGTCCGCGTGAGCAGCGATATGTGGAAGTCCCTTGGCATTGACCCCGAAGAGAGCGTCAGCGTTGGCAAGCTTGAATACGACATTGCCCAGGAGATAACATTCAAGGAGACGAACGGAAAAAAGCTTTCCGACACCGAGAAAAGGGCGATACAGACATTCTTTGTTGACAACCCATACGCTGTGGGTGAAAAGTTCAAGATCAACTCCGGAACGAGCTACTACGAGTTTGAAGTCTCCAACTACTCCCCAAGAATGGAGGCGGCAATGGTAAGCTCCGCGACAAAGATACGGATAAAAAAACAGAATCCTGGAGTAGAAGACGTTGAATACTCAGATGTCGGCGGCCTTGGGAAACAGGTAGACAAGATACGCGAG
>JACRMZ010000061.1 GCA_016219455.1 Candidatus Aenigmatarchaeota archaeon | reverse complement strand
GGCCCTTCACCAATGCTTAAGACTTTACATTTTCCAGGATTTTTTTTCAGCCATTTTTCAACGTCCCTGTCCAGTTTCAGCGAAAACCATGGCAGCCTTTCATCATTTCCCCTGTAAGCCTCCTCCCAGAAGTCCATGCGAATCAATCGCTTGGAAAGATAAAAAAGGGCTATGGGGACTGCGGTTCCGGGTCCCCAAGCGTATAGAGAGGGTGCCAATGCGACTCATAAGGCACGTTCATGCAACGACTTTCCTCCCGGAGCTTTCGTACTTGTATGTTTTGCCGTTTTCCTCATCAAGCGTCTTCTTGTGGGAGCCGTCGCAGAACGGAGCGTTCCGCGTGAGCCCGCACATGCAAACCCATTTGCTCTCCGCGCCGACTTTCACTTCAGCGGGCCTTTGCGCTTCATGCAAAACCAGCCTTGCCATATTTAGTTCTTCTCCAGTTCCTTGATGCGTTCTGCAACGCCTTTGGCTTCCTTCTCAAGGGACTCTTTGTACTCCCTGAGCATCTCTATCTTCTCTTCCTTTGTGAGGAACGCTCTCTGTTCCCCTCCGCAACAACCAAATCCCATTTTCTCTACCTCCTTTTTGCCACAGCCGCCCCTTATCATCATCCGCAATTTAGGGCGACGGTCTTTTATTTTCAGATGGCCATTTTTTGCATCCGCAGTTTTATCCATCTGCCGGGCATGCGTTATCGGATGCCCGATAGATATTGCGCCACCCTAGTATATATACATATCGTACATCCGATACAAATGCAAGGTATAAATCCCTCCCCGGGGATATGAAATCATGGGAAAGGACTGCTGCGACATGCGGGGCATGCTATCGTTTCTCATAATGTTCATCCTTTCCAAGAAGGAGATGCATGGCCAGGAGATTGCAGTTGAGCTTGAAAAACGAAAAGGCGGCCGTCCATCGCCTGGCACGCTTTACCCTGCGCTGAAGTCGCTGAAGGATGTCGGCTACATAAGGGAGAAGAAAGAGGGCAAGACGATTATCTACACGCTTACTGACGACGGAACGAGGGTCCTTAAAATAGCCAAGCATCGGTTCTGCAGGACATTCATTGGGGTTTACTAAGCCCTTTGGCCAACGGGTTGTGGTAAATTTGAGAACGACGCACATTCGGTGTGCGTCAAGTCCCGTTTAGTCTCAAAGCGCCAAGCGTCTAAACGTCTCATTGGAGACGTCATCGGAGACGTTGCGGAAAAAAGTTTGATAAAAATAACCTTTTGCCCAAAGTCTCCGAAATCCTCTCAAAGTGTCAAAAGTTTAATCAAAAAAACCCTTGATTCTTGGATATGTGCTTGCAATGAAAATCGTTTATTGTTCCCAGAAGGGTGATTGTTTCATCCTAAAATCGTTTCATAACTATCTTTCCGTCGGGAGGGGTCAAAAACGTTTAAATACTTCTCCCTTCGTTTGTATGAAAGCCGTCAAGGTTTCCATGAAACCAACACTCCTTCGGGAGGAGGCACAATATGGCGATAATAGACTCTATAAAGGAAGCAAGGGAAAAGGCTGCAAAGAGGAAGTTCAAGCAGTCAATTGATTTATGCATCGCACTTAGGAACGTCGATCTCAACAAACCCGAGAACAAGATAAACATCGATGTCCATCTGCCCGCAGGCAGGGGGAAGGAAATCAAAACCTGCGTCATCACAGACATCACTTCGACAGAGGGGCTTGGTGTCCATACGATAAGCAAGAACCAGCTTAATTCTCTTGACAAGAAATCCGTCAAAAAACTCGCTAAAGAGTACGATTATTTCCTTGGCGAAGTCTCGCTCATGGCCGCTGTCGGCAAGATCATGGGCCAGGTGCTAGGGCCAAGGGGCAAGATGCCAAAGCCCTTCCCGCCCAAAGCAAATATAGCAGGGCTGATACAGTCAGCCAAAACCAACATCGCTGTAAGAGTCACCAAAGTCCCCACGATACAAGTGTCAGTCGGCCACGAAGAGATGAAGGACGAGGAACTTGAGGAGAACATAAAGTCCATATTGACTGCTGTCGAGAAGAAGCTCCCAAAAGGGAAGCACCAGATGGCCAACGCCTATGTCAAGCTGACAATGGGCCCGGCGATAAAGCTGAAGCTGTGATGATTATGGAAAGGAAAGTGCCTGAATCAAAGCTCAAGGAAACCGCAGAGCTAGTTAAAATGATAGACAAGAGCAAGGTTGTGGGTGCAGTCAATCTGTATAAGATGCCCTCACCCCAATTGCAGAAGATAAAGAAGGAGCTTTACGGGAAAGCCACGATAAGGATAGCGAAGAAGAGCTCGATAACCCATGCGATTTTAGGCAGCAAGAAAAGCAATATTGCAAAGCTCGGGGACAAAGTGTCGGGCCAGGCAGGCCTCATTTTCAGCAACGACAATCCGTTTTCATTGTTCAGGCTTATAGAGAAAAGCAAATCCCCTGCGCCTGCAAAGGCAGGCCAGATAGCGCCAAAAGACGTTGTTGTGCAAGCAGGCGGGACTGGTATTGCAGCAGGCCCTGCAATAGGGCAGCTCCAGAAAGCCGGGCTCAAAACAACAATAAAGGAAGGGAAGATTTCTGTGGCCGAAGACAAGGTAGTCGCCAAGGCAGGCCAGCCGATTAGCGCCGATGTCTGCTCTGTCCTTGGGATGCTCAACATCAAGCCCATGGAAATCGGCCTGGATATGGTGGCAGCGCATGAAGACGGCATGGTGTTCACAAAGGACATGCTTGCAGTAGATGAGAAGAAGTAGGAAGTGTTCTATACGGAAAAGGAAAGCGGCGAAGCCGTCATAGAGCCGTTTTACCTTGTGCTCTACGACAAAACAAGGGGAAACGACGATTAAGCAACTTTATGGAAAAGGGACATGTATAACCACGATGACATGACGTGGCTAGGCGAAGTTACGGGGTTCAAGGGCGCCAACCAAGACAACCACCGCATTCTTGAGGCAATGTACGCCAACACGGAAGAGGACGGGTTTTACGACGGGATGACATCAACATTAATCAGGGACTTCATAATTGAAAAATCCTCTAAAGTCGACTTCCCATGGGAAGAATATCTTGCGGAGCTTAAAGAAAGGATCAAGGAGGCGGGTTGAATGGGTTACTCGTCGCTAAGGGAATTCATGGAAAGGGTCTTTGTAAACGGAGAAGAAGCGGAAGACTATTCTGTTTTAGCCACGCCATTTGGCCTTATGTTGTACGGCAAAACAAAGGATGACGAGGATTTCAATGAAATTTGGGATTCCCCGATGGGGTATTTGGACACGTTAGTTGCCCAAAATCCCGGGTTCTTAATTGGCGCCGACCTTCCTTCAGAGGAAGAAACTCGCGAGGAGGATTCAGAAAAGATTATGGAGGCGCTGGAAACGGCCCCGTTTTATGCAAGCTTCACTGAACTTGAACAAAAGTTGGGGGAGTACATGGATGCAAATCCCGAAGAGGATTTCGAGTCCCCGCAGCAGGCATACAAGGCGATTTTGGAGTTTTCGAGTTCGCTTGATTTTCCTTGGGATAACTACATAGAATACCTGAGGGAACGACTCACAAACGATGGAGGTGCGTGAAATGGAATACCTATATGGAGCCCTCCTTCTCCACTCCGCTGGGAAAGAAGTCACCGTTGAGAACGTCAAGGGCGTACTCAAGGGAGCTGGCGTAACGCCGGACGAGGCAAGGATAAAGGCCATGGTTGCTGCACTTGAAGGAATAGACATAAAGGCAGCCATAGAGAAGGCAGCATTTGCCCCCGTCGCATCGGCAGCGCCT
>JACRMZ010000016.1:788-14468 GCA_016219455.1 Candidatus Aenigmatarchaeota archaeon | reverse complement strand
TTTTTGCCTCGTGCAAAGTGAGATCTTCCTGCAGATTCCTTGAAATCTCGTAGAACGCGTATCCAATAGTCCCTCCTATGACTATGGCTATTAGCACCACCAGCCCCGGGAATCCCCCCTTACTTATGCGACTCTTTTTCATCGTCAAACTCCTTGTATTGTTTTGGTTTTCTCTCCACATCGAAAATGCCGTTCACTTCCTCCATTCCTCCTGCAGGCTCCGCAACGTCAAGAGTCACGCTTTCCTTCTTGCTGTTGTCGGGAGGGGGGAGTGGTTTCCCGTTCACTATGTTTATCTTCCGGTAGAGGAACGAGACCTGGTACGGCTCGTCCTTGAACATCTGAAGGAAAAGCGAGTTTACCTTTCCCTCGATGCCGTCGGCGTTGCCCAAGACTGAATGGAGCATTATGGCATCCTCAATCCTCTGATTCCTGAAAACGTTCTCCGTATGCGTGCCGGCGGAATGCGGCACCTTTATGGAGTCTATTGTAACGTTCAAAAACGCAGGTATCCCTATCACCGCTCGGGATGGGTTCTCAGCGTTTATCGTCACGGTCGAGTACGCCGCAGGCTTGCCAATAGGCAGGAGGACGCTGAGAAGCAGAAGCGCCACGACAGCCATGACTGCGAACAGAAGCGCCGTGACTGCGAACATTATTCCCTTCATGTCAATTCCTCGTTGGCGCGTCAGGGTTTCCCTGGCCAAGATTCGGAACGCATATATGCGTTAACTCGACCTCATCGCCCTTTCTTTCCGCGCGCACTTTGCATACCTTGAACGAATTAAAGCCCATTGGCAGCGCGTCTTTTACCTTTATCTTGTCGCTTACGTACTTCCTGCAGCTTTTCCCTCCCCTGTCCTCGTAGCAGACGTCTGTCGGGTTGTAATCAATGGTGTAATCAAGAACGGAAAAGGCGCGTTCATACGTCCCGTCCAGCGACCAGGCCTGCTCTGCCATTGAGCGAGCGCGCAACAGCATGTCCCCGTCTTCGCCGCTCTCGTACCAGCTGTTTATCGTTATCTTTCCAGGGTACGTTTTCCCCCCGTCGCGGACTGCAATTGGGATGCTCCTTACCGACGGGAAGCGTGCTTGCACGACACCCTTCTGACCGAAGGCCCAGTGGTTGTCTCCGGCGTCTATTCTCACGACATAGCCGAAATTGGGCAACTGGGCGCAAGGGTGCTCCGACGCGGAGCCTGACACGGCACGGACCTTTTCAGCATCAATGACTCCGATTATCCCAGCTTCTGTTGCCAGGCACGCAGGGTCTGTTATCAGTTTTGTGACAATGGCCAATGTCTGCATCCCCTCTGTTGCAGTGACCAGGCCCACCTTTATCCTGAGGTTCATTGCAAAAATCGAGTATATGCCTATTATGAAAACGACTATTATGAAGATGTAAGAAAGTATGTATGTAGGGACAATTACCTGCCCTTTCTTCATGGCGCTCCCTCTACCGATATTTTCCCGGCGGTCTTTGTTATTATTACTTTTGTGCTGTCCTTGCATCTCACGTCCCTGTTGAGGCCTTCTATTTTTCCCAGCAGGAAAAGGCCATAGTACGACTCGGTTGTCCCGAACTTGCTTTTAGTCTCAATATAGTTTTCCCGGAACTGGACGGTGCATTCAAAGCCGTGCGGGAGGTGGACAATGGAGACTGAGTCTTCTGGGAACGCCATCACGTTGTTCATAGTTGTAGCAGCTATCTCAGTTACCATGTAGGATGAGGAATAAAGGAAATCACGTATCTGCTCCCTCAGCTGGCCTATCACCGTTGTCAGGGAAACAAAGGCCAGCATCAGGCCCAAAAGCCCTACTATCAGGACGTATTGCGTGGAGGAGGCCATCTCGGATAATAAATGCCCGGGATAGGTTAAAAAGCCGTTTCTGAGGGAAGGGAACACATTACTTTTTATATTACTTACAAGTAATAATTATTATTGAGGTGGTTGGATGAAAGAAAATCGCGCTTTAAAAAACACTGGTGTTTACAAGCTGCTGAAGGACGTTCATCTTTACGACAAATGGGGAGAGAAACTTACTGATACTGTAGATTCCCTCAAGGATGGTTTTCTCGGGAACTCACCGGATGGTGTGGCTGCAATAGGTTATTCCAGATTCATAAGCGGCTCTGCTGACGGCCCGCGGGAATACGGGCTTGAAGTGATGACTGACTACATAAACAATTCTCTCAAAGGCGGCAAAGGAAAGGAGCAGGTCGCTTACGAGGCCAACATCCTTGGTAATCTTATAAAGCAGAAGGCTAGCATCGGCAGGTCAGATGACGACATACACAAATCCGTGGGGGAGATGATGGCAAACTTTGAGAAGAACGACGTTGCCCACGGGAAAAACCAGGGCCGTGCTGTCCTCAAAAATCTTGAAGATTTGATTAAGGGATACGGATAGCTATCTGTAAATAATTGCCGTCTTTCCATCCATTGCGCCCTTCCTGAACTCATCAGGCGAGGCGTCTGTCACCGCGAAGTTGCCATCCGAGACCATCCTGTTTGGCAGGAACCTGCTTGTGTCGTTGTCGTAAACAGTGTCAACATAAACTCCAGGATAAACCTCATTGAATTCAAACGGTTTGCTGTGTTCCCATCTCCCTCCCCACACTATAGTCGCATTTCCGAGAAGCTTTTTCCAATCGTCATCTATGAACGCCTTGGCGACTATGAAACCATCCCTTACAGAGAATGAGATGTAGCCGTTTATCACGCCGTCTGACGGCTTTATGTACTGGCTAATTTCAAGGACGCGTTTGCCGGAACTGGCGTAAACTGCTCCCGTCCTGTTCCCCTTGTATATTCCTGATGTGAAAAGCGTGGCGTCAAAGCCCCTGTCCCTGTAACGTGTGTTCGAACGCTCAACATAGCACCGCGTCCCGTAAGAGGCGCACTCCTCCGACGAGTTTACCAGGACTGATGCGCCGTCCGTATAGAGATATGGAATGCCCTCTATCGGGGAAAATGTTTTCTTGCCTGATGGGAAAAGAAAAACCGCGGCAAGAGCAATGAAAGCTAGCAAAACCGCCAAAATCCTTTTGTCAATTTCCATAGCTACCTCTTGGGCCACTCCGAGTTGACAAACTCATTCTCAAGCCAGACTGTTGCGGCGCCCATGGCAAAGTTTACCCCGCTTGCTATGAGGGGGCCGGCAACGGCGCAGGAGCCTGCAGTGAATATGGAGCAGACTGTTGTCCCAATCGTTGTCGCGGCAATGCTCACTCCTATTGAAGAGCCGTGTATGAGTATCAGTGCAGTGGCGTCCTTGGCATCGACTTCTGCAGTGCAGTAATTCCCGTCCCCCGTGTCCTTTATCGTATCATCAGCCGGTTTGACCATCACGGAAGGATATGTCACTGGTATGGCGTCGGTTGGTTTGCATCCGTTGAATTTGCCTGACACGACGTCTGGGAGGCTGAAGATCGCCTCCCCGAAGCACCCAAGCCCCCATGAAAAGCTCCCACCTATCCCCTCTAAAGTCGTTTCCGGCATGACGCACTCCTTGTAACCCTGGGCGTCCTTGTCAAGCGGACCCTTCGCTGATATTGGGTCCAACCCCGAAACGGCAACGGGGTAATCTGCCTTTATCGTTTCCTCGCCGTATTTGTAGGAAGTGTACCATTTCGGTTCGGTGAGTGCGCCAGCATACTTTGAATAGCTTTCTGTCCCTTCAGGAAGCGCTTCCTTTGGCACGGTTCCGCAATAGCTGTCGCGGTTGGCTTCTATTACAAGTTTGCACGCTCCCTCGCTTTTGTATTTGCCCTTCCATTTGGGCTCTTTGCATAACTGCTCACTTTCCGATTTCTTGCAATCATCGAGGCTCCCGTACTTTGCCTGCCACCGCTCCCCCTCGCACGCGGCCTTTTTGGCGCTGTCAAGTGACTGGCACCTTGATATGGAGCACTCAACGTCGCCCAGCTTTGTCCCGACATCACCCTTGCACGGGCTTGCAAGTGCCAGCCTTGAGTGTGCCCTGAAAACGTTCTGCTGCGCCTTTGACGCATCCTCCCTGAAAAGGTTCGTCTTCTCCAACGCAACGTACTTCTGTATAGCGTCCTTGTCAAGTGAGAATTTGTAAGGCGGGAGGAACGGGGCCTTGAGGCCTATGTTGTTTATCCCCACCGATTCCTGCGGCAGGTTGTAGTTGTCCGCCTTCTGCTGCAGCACGCCCGCTGCAACCAACCCTGCGCATATGGCTGTTTTCGTTTTGCCTACGCCGACTATGGCCGTGCACTGGGCGAAATTTGACGTCGCCGTAGCGTAGGGCGCGTAATCCGACTCAATGTTATTGAAAAAACCCTGTTCGAAATCTTCAAGAAGAAGGTACTGGACAGACTTGCTTTTGGCAAGGACCTTTGCAGTCTCACTTGCCCTCTTCATCCCCTCTCCCTGCATGAATTCCGGATTGATGAGCATGTCCTTCCCTTTGGACAACATGTCCTTTATCCCCGACTTGACTGCTGCCTTGTCAAAGCCGCTCTTTACCGCGTCGTCTATCGTGTTGTATGCCCCCTTGATATACCCGTCAAATATCTCCTTGGCTCCGTTCTCTATCCTTGCACGGACACCTTTCTCTCCAAGCTCTATCGCTGTCTCCCTTCCTATCGAATCCGTAAGGACTCCTTTGTCTTCCGCTTTCACGGCAACCTGGCCTATGCGCTCGGCAAGCGCAGAATCGTCTGCTGCCCCCAGCGACGACTTGAGTGAAGATACGGTTTTGTCGTCAAGCGAACTTATGACCTCCCTTGCAAAGTCGTCTGAGTTTTCGGATGTTATCTTTCCACCAAGCCCTGTTGCCTTCTCAGTCATCGCGTACGTCAGTTTCTCTGCAGCCTCATCGGAAACCCCCCCGGCTTCAGAAGAAACGGTCTGCTTGAGATTGGAAAAGAACTCTTTCGTTGCAAGCCTGCCAGATGTTGCGATAGACGAACGCACAGCAGCTTCCTGGAAAACGCTTTTGCTCAGCGCCTGAGCAGCAGCTTCTGCCTGCCCCTGCGTTATCGACTCACCAGTTTCAAGTATGGCGCCAAGCCCGTTGTCTGCAAACTCGCCCATGGCTTTGGATTCCAAAGGCGTGAGGGCAACATCTCCGGTCTCGACTAACTTGCCCAAGAAGTTGCCCACCTGCTTCTCGCCAAAACTGGTGAGCTTGCCGCCAAGCCACTCCATCCCGGCGCTCTCGAAAACGCCGCCCAGCTTGAGGGCAACCTTCCCCCCGACGAGGTTCCACGGCACGGCGTTCATCGCGCCGCCTATTATCATATACGGGATGAGGTTGTCATCCATCAGCTTGAGAAACGGCTTCATCTCATCCTGCGGGAACGATTCGTAGTAAACGAGGTATTTCGGCACGCCGACTCCGGTAACCCAGAACTGTGGATTTGTCCACGCCTTGGGGTCGCCTGATGTCTTCACAATCTGTGGGAGCTGGAAGTTTATGACCTGGCACGAATACTCAGGGACGGCGTCAGTGCCTATATTTTCGCACTTCACAGACGTCTCGCCGAAAGGGTTCGCGCCGTTTACTTTGCCATTCGGGCAGCACTGGTCAGAGAAACATGATATTGACCGCGGAGTGTAATACATATCAGTCCACGAAATATCTATCTTGTTGTCCTTGTCTGCCGAGCAGGAAACGGCAAACGTCAGCGCCGCCGTGGAGTCAATTGACTTTTTCAAGTCGGCGTTCAGCAATCCCAAAAGCTGCATGATTATAAGCAGTGTTAGTATCATGGCAACGAGCCCCATGAATAGGTGCAGCGCCGGCAAAAATCCCTTCCTCATTTTTTTGTCCATACAACATCAAGATTTGTTTCTTTTCCCTGGTAGTTGCCGTAAGCGTCGTCAGAGCCGAAATCCTTGCAAACGATGCTGCGGAAGTTCTCGCCGTTCTTGGTATTCTCAACGGAGCACTTTATCGTCCTCCCTATCACGGCGCACGGCTTCCCTTCGCTTTTCTTATATAGGTATTCCGAGTCGTCGGGATAAATCCTGCATGAAACCTTCTCATATGCTTTAGTATCAACGTCAAAGTCGGCATCGCTCTCCGCGATTATCTCAGGTATTTCTTTGTTTGTCTCAAACGGCGCTGCCGTGTCGCCGTCCACTGAAACCAGTGTTGCCTTGGGCGTTTGCGAATCTATCGTCAAGAATCCAGACTTCGGGCCCACTTGCGCCCCGTATGAATCGGCAACAAACGCCCAGTATGATATTTTTTCCGTTTTTCCTTCGGCACGTTCGGTCAAGAAATCGCACGACGGGTTGTTTCCCTTTCCTGAGCAAAACGTTTTGTCATCGCAACCCTTTCCGGAAATCCTTGGTGAATCACATACAAAAAGCGTTATCATGTCAGTCGGCGTTGAATCAGAGGCCTTGGCGGAGAACGTTGCCTTCATGCCGCCTTTGACGCGTAGTGGCGCATCCACGGAATCAAATGTCGGCGTGGAGTTGGCGTTTTTGACATCCCTGTGGAAGCCGGCTAGAAATATCAGTATCACCAATATTGCCAGCACCAAGCCGACGAAAAGGTGCACCATCGGAAGCGTGTCGCCTTTTGTTCCCATAACTATGTCGTTGTGCTCAGCAGCTCGGTGGCATTTTTTATCCCCTGATTCACCCCGAAATGAAGCAATCCTATGTCCGTTTTTGTCTCGCCAAGTATCAAAATCACTATGAATATCAGAACGACAAGCACGGCTATGGTGAAAAGCCAGTTGTACCCCTGCTCGCTGTCCTGTGTTGAAGCCATCTAACCTCCCTTCAGGTTCTTGCCAAGGTTTCCTATGAACGATATCGAATTCCCTATCTCATCTTTCAGCAGAACAAAAATCAGTATTGATATCCCTGCTATTATGATGAGGGCGAATACCGCATAGCTCATGGACATTGCAGCGCCTTTTTTCATAAACCCCGTATCACCCCTCCGAGGTTCTTTATCGATGACCATAGCGAGTCCTTGGCTTTCCCTGAAAACACGAGGACAATGAATATCAGCACCACTATCACAACCACTATGACTATCGTCTCTGTGGGAAGGGTGAATCCTTTCCTCATCTTTAGCACCTCAACTGTGGCGGCAAAGCGGGCTTTATTGTCGAGATGAATCCGAGGGTTATCAAATTGAGCAAGAGGCACACGAATCCCTTCACAAGATCCCAGAGGCCCGGAGTCAGCTTGCTGACTGAAGCAATGAGTATTATCAGGACTATTCCTGCCATGAGTGCCAGGTACAGCAAACGCGTCGTCATCTCAGAAGCGCCCTTCCTCCCGAGATATTCGAGAATATTCCTTGCAAGGCTGATGTTCGAGGTCAACGGATTATCTTCCACCATTCTATCACCATCTGGGTCCTGTCATTCTGGGCGAATACTATGATTATTATGATTGCAATAATAATAAAGGCGAAAAGTATGAGCATCATCTGCTCCATCGTAAGCTCTGCTGCGCCTTTTGCCGAACAGCGCTGCGTCATTGAATGGCACCTGCCGTGAGTATGCCCTCTATCTGCGAGCCGAAGAGCGAATACGTTATTATCATCGCAAACGTGTAGACGAAAAGCCCTATTATAATAGACAATCCGGAAAGGTACCTCCTTGATATGATGTCATCCGGGCCGTCCTCTATGCCGCTTGTAAGCAATGACAGCAGGTAAGCTATCTGGAGCATGTATATTCCAACTATGATCTGGAAATTCCCAAGGGGCATTATCTTGGACGCCTGGCCCCAGCCGCCAATCATCCCAAGGCTGAAACCAGGTACCTTTGACTGGTTCAGAACCTCGATGCTCGAGCCGAGTCTCGAGAAAATAAGCATCATTATGGCTGCCATCGTTACAGTTACGCCAGCAATAAGCGGCGCAAGGAACATCGCCAGGAACTTCATGCTTGACGTTGCTTCGGACAGCATATCCTTCAGATCCTCCTCGACACGATGAATCTGCTTGAGGTATTTTGAAATGGAAAGTGCGGACATCGAGGCGGCTTGCGTGCTTTTGCGCGTCGCATCAAGGATTATCCTCATCACGTTGATAATTATCTTGCTTGGGTATTCCCAGACAGCACCAAAGGTCTGGTCAAACAGCGACGACTCCATCGTCATCCCGCTCTCCTTTATGTTCTTGACGGATTTCCTGAACATGTCGGCTATTGCCATGTCTTTTGAGCGCACAATGACATCCTCCATGGCAGCCTCAATCGGCTTTCCCAGCGACATTTTGTTGCCAAGCGTGAACAGCGCCTCTGCGAACTCGTCCTGGAACTTGGCGATGTCCTGCCTGATTGACATTTTCCTGTCAGTGTCTATGATGAAGAAAACGGCTATCGAAAGTCCGATCCCCCACGTTATGACAAGCGAGTACATCATCGAATTGAACGATATCGCTTCCGTAGGTTTCAGCGTCCCCATGAGCGCAAGGCCGATTGTGCCTGCAACAAGCCCGACAGCCGCGCCAACGGGCCATATGGGCATATCATAGCCGAAAACGCGTATTCTCCCGAGTGGCGCGTATTTTGGATGGAGCGTTATGTCAGGTGATGAGAGGCCAAACGCCCGGTATTCTAGAAGCCTTTTGCTAAGGAGGAAAATGAACAGCGGCAGCAGCACATCGTACCCCAGCACGAGATGGGAAGGCTTTATCGAATCCTGAAGGAAAAGGACTATTATCGGAAACATCACCAGGACAAGGATTGGAAGCATGACACCCAGGGCATGGATAAGAAGCACAGGCATCCTGAGCATCCTTGAATACCCTTTCATTTTATCAGTCGTGCCGTTTAGGATGACGTTAACGGCCTCGTCCAGCATCGCGTGGCGCGAAGCGTCAATCTGCTCCCTGCTTGACTTTATGAGCTGGACAGACTCAACGAACTCCGGATTCTCATCCCAGCTCTGGAGATAGATATCCAACGCCTCGTCAAGCGTCGTATACTTCCCCGTCTCAATGTCCCACAGTATTTTCTTGATATCCAGCGACAGGGGGCCTGCAAGATTCGTTGCTGCAAAGCGGACAGCGCCCTCCATGTTTGGGGAAGAGCGCATGAAGATTACCATATACAGGACTGCGAGGATTATCTCGTTGCTTGCCTTGACCCTGTATATCTTTGCCTGGGATATCGGGTACTGGTAAAGGAAGTAGAACAATGCGAAAGATGCTGCGACAAGGACAAAGAGCGTTGATGGCGATATAAAACGCAGGACAAATAACAGCCCTGAAAGGATTATAGATGCAGCAAATGAAGCAACTGCAAGGGAATATGCGCCAATTGGCGTCGCGTTTATGTGAGAAAATGTCATCGACCTTGCGATGCGCTCAGCCCTCGGCGTATCAGGCTCTATGTTGAGTTTTTCTGCAATAGCGCAAAGCTTTTCGTAGATTGTAGTGTTTAGGTTCCTCTCCTCTTCACGGAACTTCCTGTACTCAAGGCTGTGTGTTTCCAGCGGCGCAGTCTCAGGAAGAAGCAAATTGGCCTCGAGTCCCTTAAGGATTGTGTCTATATTTTCGCTTCGTATCCTGCTCTCATCTATCTTCTTCTTGGCCATTTACAATGTATAATATAGCTGAGCGGTTAAAAAAGGCTGTTACTCGTCCTTTTTGTTCCTTCTTTTTCTCGCCCAATCAGCAACGAAACCGGCTCCCGCCCCGACGGCGCCGCCAAGCCCTGTGTTACCTATGATATAATCATTGTTTATGAAGTCGTATGCCGGAGAACCATAGGTTGCCACACTTGTTGGGTCATTAAGATTCAGGTGGCTGACAGGCGTGTGGTAGAGCTCGGAGTTATCGCCGCCAAAAGCCCAATTCCCTACAGCATCCTTGTGGATAAGATCAAATGTGCCGCCATCGTCGCCCTTTACCATGTACTCGGCATGCGCATGAAACCCGTTGGGGTAAGTGCCATCATATCCGGCAACAAGGTCTCTTGATGTGAACAAATCCCCCAAAAACGCGCCAAGCGCTGCTGCGCCTGCAATCATCATTATGCTTTTTTTCCGCTCGCCTGTCTTCTTTGTCCCTTCGTCCATGTCCCTTTCTGGAACTTCAGAATCCTCGTCTTTGAATATCGGCTTGTCTGCCATCAATCCACCCCCAAAACTATTTGCCGAGTTAGTTATTTAAACTGTTTTAAAATAACAAATGGTTACTTCCCCGTTGAAGCTTTTTTAATCATTGGGACGAAGGTTTTGTATGGTATACAGGATAGAGAAGGATGCGATTGGCGAAGTTAAGGTTCCAAAAGACGCTTATTATGGCAGCTTTGTGACAAGGGCGCAGGAGAACTTCAATCTATCCGGCCAGAAAATACACAAAGAACTTATCCGTTCCCTTGGCATCATCAAGCTCTGTTCCGCAAAAGCTAACATGAAGCTTGGCCAACTGGATGCAAAACGCGGGAACGCAATTGTGAAGGCATCACAGGAAGTGATAGATGGGAAATGGGACGAGTGGTTTGTGCTTGACCCTTTCCAGGCGGGTGCGGGGACACCAAACAACATGAACGCCAATGAAGTTATTGCCAACCGCGCGATAGAGTTGCTTGGAGGGGAGAAAGGCGATTATTCAATCGTCAATCCAAACAACCACGTCAATATGGCACAGAGCTCGAATGATGTCGTTCCCACAGCCACGAGGATAGCCTCTTACATGCTTACGGAAAAAGCCGTTGAGGAACTCTCGCTTCTGGAAAAGTCGTTCCGCAAGAAGTCGCATGAGTTCAGGGGAATCGTTAAGGTCGGAAGGACGCACCTCCAGGACGCTGTGCCGATTTTGCTTTCTCAGGAGTTTGACGCGTATGCTGACACCGTGATGCGCTCTCGAATACGCATAGAAAAAGCGTCCAAGGCGCTTCTCGAGCTTGGGCTTGGGGGAACGGCAATTGGCACTGGCATAACGGCGCATCCAAAATACCATTCTGAGGCGATAAAAAATATTGCATCACACACGGGCAAAAAGTTCTACCCAACAAAAAACCGGGTCCACATGACTCAGAGCATGGACTCATTCACAGAAGCCTCGTCGTCACTAAGGAACTTTGCAATAGAGTTCATTAAGGTTATTGATGATCTGATGGTCCTCAACTCAGGGCCGAAAGCGGGCTTTGGCGAGATTTCCCTTCCTGACGTGGAACCTGGTTCATCAATAATGCCAGGAAAAGTTAACCCGTCAATAGCTGAGGCGATGAAGTTCGTTTGTTTGCAGGTCATCGGCTGCGAATGCGCGATAGCTGAAGCGGCACGCGAAGGCAACCATCAATTGAGCATAATGGCCCCAATAATCGGATTCAACTATTTCTTCATCTGCGACCTCCTTGCAAACGGCTCCAAAATGATGAGGACGTTCTGCGTCAATGGAATCGTTGCCAACAAAGGGAGGATAAAGGAACTCTTCGAGTCAAGCCTGGTGACGGCAACGGCGCTCAGCCCTTACATAGGCTACCATGAGACTGCTGAAGTGGTAAAGATTGCCCTTGAGGAAAAGAAGACAATAATCCAGGTAATACTGGAAAGAGACATTGTCCCTGAAGCGGATTTGAAGAAGATACTCGATCCTTCAAGCATGGCAAGGCCAAGGGAGACTGACAACACTCTGGCAAAGAAGATACGTAACCACAAAGGATACAAAAAATTTGCGTCCGGAGCCTAGCATATTTATTAAAAGTATTATCCAACCTTCCTTGCACTAAGGGATATCTGATAGGCTCCCGGGCTTGACCCCGTAGGCACTTTGAAAGCTAGCGTCATCTTGGCTATGCGGGAGCCCGGAGTGAAGTCTATGAGAACAGACTTCTTTGATGTCTTCACGCACTGGCAATCGAAATCGAATTCCCAGTCGGCTGGAGGCCTTTTTTTGAGGTAAACCTCTACCCGCGCCGGCAGATCGCATGAAGCGGCGTTAAGCGTGATTTCAAACTCTATGGTGCTCCCGCTCTTTGTCGTTATTTTCTTGGACGTCGTTTCGATGTCCATCGAATCCTTCTGTTTCAGCTTCGTCTCGCCGCATGAATTCCACCACCCTTCGCCACTGAGCTCCACAGTGAACTGTTTGATGATGGACGTGGAATTCTGACCCATATTGTCTGTAGCCACAGCGTAATAGGAATGGGTGCCGTTAGTTTCGTATGGGTCCGCGTTGGCATCACATGTTGCAAGCAAGCCGGAGGCGGCGCAAGTTTTAGATGTCGTGTTGTCTATGAATACCTCTATCTTTGAAAGCCCCTTGTCGTCTGTCGCGTTGGCAGTTACCGTGAACGGGCTTCCCACGAGAATTGGTTGTTCTGCGCCAACGGAGACAGTCGGTGGGAGGTCGGCTGCCGGAGGATTCCTGTTCTCAATGAGGATGTTGTCATACCAGCTTCTCTCTCCCCAATTCGCTATCCACGCATCATGCATGTATATCTTTACAAGTATCCCGTCTTTCCCACTAACGTACTGCGTTATGTCCCTTGAATAATGCCGCCATCCTGTATCATAAGTGCCGCATCCATAGCATGCCGGGAAAACCGGCTCGCTGTAAAGGATGTTTCCAGACGTGTCAAGTATCTTTATGTTCGAATTTGTCACAGTGCTGCCAGCAAAACCGGACGATGCTCTCCAGTCGTATGATATTATTATTTCCCCCCTCGCTTCGGGAAGATTAATGGTCTTCTGCATCCCATTGTACGAAACCCAGCCATCACCGCTCAGGAGAACCGAAGGCGGAGAAGAGCCGTCGTTTGAAAGGCTCATGGAATAACCGTTTGTTGACGGCCACCACGGATACCACCATCCCGGCTCGAACGATTCGTAATAATAAGACCATCCGTCATATCCCCCGTTGAACCTGTTTTCGATTATTGTATCTGCGTAAACTCCGGGGACAAATGACATAGCCAAAGCTAGCGCGGAAATTGCCTGTGCTAACCTAAAACAGGAAATTATTTTCATAACCCACCACTTGATTAATATATGGCTATGCATATACTTATCTTTAACTACCAAAAAATAACAAACCGTAATTTTTAACCCTCAATATTTCTTGGATAATATGGCAATTGCATTGCGGGTATTTTAAAAAGTCTGTATAATGTAAATCAGGGTTGATTGAACAATGCTGAAAATTGGCGATAAGGCAATCGATTTCTCGCTTCCAGGGACGGACGGGCGCATTTACACTCTTTCAAGCTTTGTCATTGCAAAAGCCATTGCTATCATTTTCACATGCAACCACTGCCCCTACGCGCAATCTTACCAGGACAGGATTATCGCACTACAAAAAGATTATGAGCAGAAAAGCCTCCGAATTGTTGCGATAAACCCAAACGATGATGAGAATTACCCCGAAGACTCGTTTGACGCAATGATAGGGCGCGCGAAAGAGAAAAAATACAACTTCCCGTACCTGAGGGACGAGACGCAGGAAATAGCGGAAGCGTACGGCGCCGAAGTTACGCCTGATGTGTTCCTGTTTGACCAAAAGAAAATCATGCGTTACCGGGGACGTATAGATGACAACTGGCGCGATCCGCAAAAAGTCAAGTCGCATGACTTGAAAAACGCCATAGATGCGGTGCTATCAGGCAAAGAACCTCCCGTAAAAGAAGCGCGAGCTGTCGGCTGCTCCATAAAGTGGAAAGACGATTAAATTATTTCTATACCTGCCTTTGCCCTTGGGTCAGTCCCGAAAGACACGTCGAGC
>JACRMZ010000016.1:0-768 GCA_016219455.1 Candidatus Aenigmatarchaeota archaeon | reverse complement strand
GATCTCCCATGAATATGACGAGTAAGTTCCGCGGTAGCTCCGTTGGGCGTCTTTGGGGAGCTCAAATGAGAACTCATTGTTGCCATCTGAAAAATCCACGTTGATCTTGTATTCTTGTATTGTTGATGTTCTCTCCCTTCCCTGCGCCCTGGCGTCTTCTATCCCACGGAGTATTATTTCAGCTTTTCTCAGCTTCTTTTCTCCGTCGTTTTTTACAAACAGTTTTCCGTTGACAACGCCTCCCTTGTAGATAATATAGTCACCAAGCTCCAGCCTTACCCGCGCGTCGGATGCCCTGCTTTCCGCTGCTACTGGATTCATGTCATTGTCGATGCCTCTTTTGCTGAGGACGTTGAGCGAAAGCTCCTCGTTGACATCTGTCTTCCATGGCATATCGGCCTTCAGATGCACACCATATCTCACTGAAGCATTGTTGCCGCTGAACGTTTCAAGGGCATCTTCAGGTATCTTGAACTCGAATGGAATCTCCGTGAAATCACCACTATCAAAACCGCCATCAAAAACCAACCTTGAGAAGTTCTCAGAGAGGATGCTGCGGTTCTCGCTGTATGTTACCCATGTGGTATATGGCCTCCCACGATAGTCATAATGCGTCTGGCTCTCTGTTATGTCGACATGTTCATTGCCATGCGCATAAAACTCAATGTTTCTTGCATTGGAATGCAGTTTTTTCGCCACTTTCAGCGTCCCTTTGACGGTTTCTCCGGCGCAATAAGCATCTTTCTCGGTTTTTATCTCAACGTTTTT
>JACRMZ010000011.1 GCA_016219455.1 Candidatus Aenigmatarchaeota archaeon | reverse complement strand
CCTCTCGTTGGAATGGCGCTGACCACGAAAACATACGAGAAGATAGCGCGCTCTTTGCGGGGATTGTCCGAAGAGCTTTGCAAATCGCGGCTGCTTGTTTTGGGGGGAGGCGGTTACAGCAAAGAAGACGTGGCGCGGTCATGGACCACTGTTTGTTTGGCACTGGCAAACGCCCCAAAAGAGCTTTTGATGAAGGTAGCAGACACAAAAGAGCCCAAAAAGCCTGGATGGGTCATGGACGACGTTGAAAAGTCGATAAACACGGTCAAAAAGGCCGTTTTCCCATACCACAATCTCAAATGATTTAAAGCTAAAAATTGAAACGAACTGAGCAAAACTCCAATGAGGGAGGGTCAGGAGGACCTTGGAACTGGGGGAACAGCAGGTTCCCGCGGTTTAGAGCGGGCGTAGTCTAGCGGCAGGATACCACCTTGCCAAGGTGGCGAGCCGGGTTCAAATCCCGGCGCCCGCACCAGAACCTTTTCTCTATTGGTCAAAGCACCCCTAAGGGATACCTTGTTTGTCATGTGAAAAGGTTCATCAAATAAATGGCCACCCATCCACCAAGGAAACGTTTAATCAAATAAAGACGGAAAACTAGGAATTGGGTGCATAGATAACTCGCCATTAACGGTGAATATGTTGGTAGAGTGTCAATTTGAAGTTGCAACAGTATTTAAAATAAAAATGGTCAATGACCATCATGAAGAGATGCTTAACTATTTTTACCATCGTTTTGTTTTTGTTAAATATGGTAATGGCAGACACCCGCGAGATTCGGGTAGATTCAATAAAAGTCTCCACAGTCCAAATAACAGACGCCCTCGTTGTTGGAGATGACTTTACATATGAAATAAATATAACAAACACCGGCAATGAAAAGATTCAAGATACGTTTACTGTTTCAATTTTTAACCCCAAAAACGAGATTATTATGAACACTATTTTTACACAATCTATAGAACCTTCAAAAACACTGACATTAATACCGGGTTCAATGGGAAAAACACTAGGCTTTTCATATTTTGCTTTTGACGGAAACTATAAACTCGAAATTAAAGCGGCTTCTTCAACTAACCTTTTAAAGGGGTGTAAAGATGATTTGACTATACCAACTCCGTATTGTAAAAAGAGTCTTGCTAAAGAAATGATATGTAACTGGTGTGCGGAACATGAACTTACCCTCTATGCTGAAAATGTTTTCCCATACTTTTTTGATGTAATGCCTCGTTGGCAATATGGAGTGCTCGTTGAAACCCGTAAAACCAATTGGCAGATTTGGCTTCTTACAATTGTAACCGTAATTCTAACTGTCATAACTGCGATAGAGCCAGCCAATAAACTTTTGAAAAAAATGAAAAAATAATCCTATATTGATGTTTAGTCGAAGACTAATTAGCTCTTCTGATTCTGTAGTGAGTCGCCTTAGAAATCCCCGGTTTTCATGGCATCCTCAAGAGTAATGCGAGTCAACACATCTGCGAAATATCCTTTCCAGAATAGAAAACGCTTTTAATCCCCCCAACCATAGCATAGTCAGGGGACAGGTCTCTTTATAAAAATATGAATGGGGTGGTAGGGAATGGCACCGGCAATAACCGTGACGAAACGCGATGGAACAGAGCAGAAGTTCAGCCAGTCAAAGATAAAGCAGGCTGTGTCGAAAACGGCCAAGCGGGTAGGGATGCCCAAGGAACTGGCAACGTACATACAGAACAACCTCCCAAAGGAGATACAGCATGAGCTGAGGGGGAAGAAGGAAGTGGACAGCTCGGAGATCCGCGACTTGGTCCTTTCAAACCTCAAGGAGAAGTCGGAACTCATGCAGGAGATAGTCAGGGAGTTTCGGGGACACAAGAAGTAAGCATAAAAGACAGGGCATCTTGCCTGTTTTGCAGCTGCGTGCGGATTGGTAATTTTGCCGCACGTGGCTCCTATATGGCCTTCTTCAGTCTCCCGCCAGTGTAATCGAACTTCTTGCCGCACTTTTTGCACTCTAGCCGGAAACCAGTCCGCCAGCCTTCCTCCTTAATCTCGCCTGTTATTTCCAATGGGTTTTTGCAGTCGCACCTGTGCATTGAAATCATTTTACAGCCTCGGAAAGCTTCTCAAGGAACGAGCTCCTCGGAAACGCCTTTACGCCCATTTCCCTGGCGCGCCTTGCTATCTCAATATTGACGTGCGAATAGAAACAGACTGATTTCCTTGGATGCTTCTCTATGAACTTTTGCGCCCGGGCGTCCTCTAAGCCAGCGATAAAAAAATCAAAATCCCCGACGTTCTCCAGGGAAGAAACAAAACGCACGTTGCCTTTCAGCGCCGCGTCAATCTTGACGCGGAAGAACAGGTCGGGGACGAACGCGATTATTCTCATGGGGTCATGTGGAATACTTTGTCCGCGTGTATCTTGAGTATAACGCGCTTCTCTGTCGGTGTCCGGTAAGGGTACTTGTCCATCCCGAGGTACTTCTTGGACATCTTGTCGATGTGCGCGTCTGCGCCCTTCGTCACCTGTTCGGTAACTTTGCCTCGCACAGTCACCATGTTGTACGGGTTGGCACTGTCGACTATCGAGACTGCGACGCGCTTGTCCCGCTTGACATTCTTTTCCTTCACGCGGCCTTCGGCCGTGTTTATCAGTATCGAATCCCCTTCCACGTCAACCCATGTCGGGGTTATCTGCGGCGAGCCGTCCTTCATGAGGGTAGCAATAAAGGCAAAATTCTTCCCCTTGAACAGGCTCTTGTCGTCTTCCGTAAGCTTCGTTCCTTGTGTTACATTCATGACCGTTCCTTGATTTGGCAGGTATTTAAGCCATCAAACCTCTTTCTGTCCGATGATGCTATTCAAAGGGAGGGTTATCAAGGGAAAAGGCAGGGGAAAAGAAATGGGTTTTCCCACGATAAACCTCGCCGCGGATAAGGACGTGCCCACAGGCGTCTACATCTGCAAAGCCACCCTAAATGGCAGGAGCTATTGGGGGCTGCTTCATTCCGGACCCAGGCCAGTCTTCAAGGAGAAGGACCCGTCAGTGGAGGTTTTTCTTTTCGAGTTCGGCGGCCTCGTCCCAAGAGAGATAACAGTCTGGATAGAGAAGCGTCTGCGTGATGTCATGGATTTTGCCAGCCCGAAAAAGCTTGTCGAGCAGATAGAGAAGGACAGGAAAGAGGCCCTTAAATACATTGCAAACAAACCGTGAACTGGGTTATGAAACGGGCATCACGGGATCTAATGTTTGGCGCACGGTGGAAGAAGCGCGACCCGGACCAGATTTTCAAGGACACTATGACTAGCGCAAGCCCTGATGCCAAAGGCGAGAGCCACAGATGAACGTTTTTTGATTAAACTTTCATAGCATCTTTATTTTTTGGTTAACCTTCTTCTGGGCCTTTGTCGTTAAAAGTCTCTTGATTGACCTTTTCACTGGACTAACGAGCAGGGTCTTCAGGATGGTTTGGCCAATAGAGAAAAGGTCACGAGATATAGCTCGTGCTCGTTCTGTCAAAATTCTTCACGATCGTCGCGCTCTCATCAAAGCTTCTCGGCCTTATCCATGCCAGTTGGGGATAAAGCGTCCACGGGCCGTTGAAGGCCATCTTTGTAGTCAAATGCTCCTTGCCGAAGTTCTTCTCGCATATGTCCCTGGAGATTGACCGGACTTCGTCCTCACTTACGTATCCCAGAGAGTGCAAGTATTCATGGAGCAGAAAGTCGAATATCACAGAGTTCCTGTCCTCCTTTGCCTTTATCACGACTTCAAGTGCGTCCATTATTGCCTTGTTCATCACGATGGCATTGCTTCCCATCGAGTGGAGAGCGCCAATCTGCGGCGGAAGATCTCCAAGGACGAGCATAAGGCCGGAGCGCTGCTTCCCTATGGCCTCCCTCACAGCTTCGCGCACAAGCTCGAAAATCTCCCCGTACTCTGTGGATTCCTTGAGTTTGTCCTTCATAATCATGCTATTGACTTCTTGGCGTACTGGGTTAAGAAGGTTTCAGGAAGCTTCCTGTAGGCGTTTGCTTCGATAAAAAGGCGCTGTTTTGCTATGTGGGAAGGTATCCCCATCCTGGCAAGGTCGCCTGAGAGGAACTTCTTCAGGAAAACGCGGGCGTCCGTCGTTTCCCTCATCACCTCGGCAAACAAAAAGCCTTCCTCCACATAGCACTTCTTGCCCCTATGAGCATCAAGGAACGAATCGCAGTTTTTCTCTGAGTATATCGAAGGGCCGCGCTTTTTCTCCACCTTTGATATGGAGCCGGACTCAAGCTCTATGAAGACAAATGATTTTTCGGAAGAGAAAACGTCCCAACGGACCACGGAAAAACCGGCCCGTTCAAGCTCCTTACATCTGGCGTCTTGAACGAGACGGCAATCGGGTACGTTCCCCTTGCCGCAAGCTCCTTCCTTACTTTTCCTTTGTGTTTTGAAATCCTGAAAAACTTTTCCGATGGTCTCTCTGAGAACTCACGAAGCGCCTTCCTGAGGATGAAAAAATTCGTCTCAGAGAGGACGGAGGCGACGTTCCTCTCGCTGTCAACGGGGTCGATGACAACAAGCGGCTCGGAGAACTTTGCAGGCTTCTCCTTATGATACCCCTTTATGTCGATGAACTCGCCTGCTTTCCATGAACGCGACGCTTTGGCAAGGCTAGCAAAACCCCCGTACCTGATAACGAGAAGCTCGCACAGGTAGCCGGAAAGCCCCTCTGTCTTCAGGTCGCTTCCGTAGATCCCGAGGCATTCGCAAAACCGCTTCAGCGCCCTCACATCAAGATTCAGGCCGCCGAGATTGGCAAGGACGAAACGCACATGATGCGGTGTCCTGTCAACGTTGCTCCTCAGCTCTCCCTCATGCGTGTGAAAAGCCGGGACGATGTCGACCTTTCTCCCCCTTATCACGGCGCGGACATATGGGTGCTCTGCGTACGCGATCCTGAACTTGCCACCCATCGACTTCACTATTTTTTTTCCGTAATCAAGGCCCTTCGTCTCCAGGACGTTTTTGTCAGAATCCCTGAACAGGATGAAGATGTCTATCTCGCCCTTTCCCGCAAGCCATGTGTCCTTGGCAACGCTTCCGCAGACCTGAGGCTTTGCGTCAGCGCAGATTTTAGTGGCGGCATAAATAATTTCCCCTGTCACCTTTTCAACTTCTTTCCTTTCCTTTGCCGAAGGGGTTATCAGGCCCTTGAGAAGCGGGAGCTGGAACGCCATAATAAGACTTTGCTTCGGGGTTAAATAACCTTAAGCTCCCATACATCGAGCTTCTCGAAGAACAGCTTTTCCCCGGCGACTTTCTTTTTTCCGTACGCTTTCAGCTCCGGGAGCTTTTCAAAATCTGTCAACGATGAGACAAGGATCAATATCCTCCCCTTGGGCAAAAGATGCTCTTTGGCGCCTGAAAGGAATCTTCGTATCGTCGCGTTCGTTGCGCCAGAAGCCCACTGCATTGATTCCATGTCACTCGGATTTTCGGGGAGGTATGGAGGATTGAATATTATGAGGTTGAACATACCAGAGACGTTCTCAAAGAGGTCGCTTTGTATCGCTTCTATCCCTATCGCTTTTGCCGCAGCGACGGCTTCGGGGTTTATATCCACTGCAGTCACTTTCCCTCCCAGCGAAGCGGCTTTTTTTGCAAGTATCCCAGAGCCTGTTCCCATGTCCAGGACGCGCTCACCAACATGGCAGTCTATGCATGACTCAATGAGAAAACTGTCTTCAGAAGGCGGATAAACGACGTTTCTAAAGCGTTTTTGTTCCACGCTTTATAAAACCGCCAAACAGATAATAACTTAGATGTTAGAAAACCTGTGGTTCAAGGAGGAAGAGGAGAAGAAATTCCTCCAGATATACCTTTTCAGCGCGTTCTTCACCGTTGTTTCAATATTCCTCACAAAGACACTCCTTCCGTTTTCCGAAGGACTAGTATCGGTGTTCATGGTCTCCCTTGCAGCGGCATACCCCACGATAAGGTTCCTCAAGGAGGACGAGGAGGAGGAGATAAGCAAAAGGTACTCGGAAGGCAAGCTTCTTGATCAACCCGCAATTCTTCATGATACAGAAGGACGTGATAAAGAGGATAAACCCGTCCGTTCCTCTGAGGGGCATGGTTTCCGCCGCAACAAACTTCTGGGTCATAGTCCAGAATAACCTATGGGTGTTCGCAATAACGTTCCTTGTGTCGTTCTTCATTTCTGCAGGCGGCATCTTTGTCCTGGTGTGGAACGCATCCATACTGGGGGTGTTTCTCTCAAACCTCATAATGGGCCCGGGTTGCCCCAATGTCCCGGCGATTCTTTCACCAACGTGCTACATCGTCCACGGGATCCTTGAGATAATCGCATACATTATAGCAGGCATTGCGGGCTCGCTGTTCTCAAAGCAGTTCTCGCTTTATTTCTTCAGGAAGATCGGGAACGAAGAGGTATTCATGCGAATATGGAAAGACGTTACCATCCTCGTTTCCATCGGCGTCCTCCTCATCTTTGTCGCAGGTGCCGTGGAAGTATTTTGACTTGGTGAAGTATGATCCTTGGCATCGATGAAGCTGGAAGGGGCGCAGTCATCGGCCCCCTGGTGCTATGCGGACTGCTGATAAACGACGGTGATGAGAAAACGCTGAAAGAAATGGGCGTCAAAGACAGCAAGCTGCTTTCACCCCACAGGAGGGAGGAGCTTGAGGGGAAAATAAAGCCAGTCGCCAAGGACTTCATGCTTGTCGCCATTCAGGCGCATGAAATAGACTCGCTGCGCACAATAAAAAACCTCAATGAAATAGAGATGGACAAGATGGCGGAAATAACAAATCTTCTCAAGCCGTCAAAGGTCATAATAGACTGCCCTGAATCCAACACCGCAAAGTTCACCGATAACTTCAGGAGGAAGCTGAAGGTCGGATGTGAGGTTGTCGCTGAAAACTACGCCGACAAGAATTACCCAGTCGTGGGGGGGGCAAGCATCCTTGCAAAAGTCCTCAGGGACAAGAGCATAAGGATGCTTGAAGAGCGGATAAAGGAATCGGTTGGAAGCGGCTACCCAAGCGACCCTGTGACAAAAAGCTTCCTTGAAAAACTATCAAGGAGAGGCGATTACCCCGACTACGTCAGGAAAAGCTGGATAACTGCCATACGGCTGCAGGAGCAGAAGCAGGGAAGGCTTGAAGACTTTTTCTAATAACCTTCTCCTGTGGAAGCATTGTGGCCAGAAAAGGTTAATCAAAAGAGATTTTTCTTTTCGGCAAAATAGAATGCAACGGAGGCAAGGATTATCCCAAAGATGTAGATGAACGGGGAGTCGATGGGAGCTTCAAACGGCCTGAACATCCCTCCCTTTTGCTTCACCTTTATCCTGATGCAACCGAGGTCCTCAACGGTGAAATTCGTGTTGCTGAAGCCCCTCAGCTCAATGTAAGGGTCGCTTGGCGGGACACGGAAGTTCTTGATTGAAAGAAAGACGCTTGTGTTCCTTATGTCAGGGTCTATCTGCATGTCTGTGACCTGAGTGCCGTTGCACTCCCCGACAGTCTCAACGCAGCTGAATGCGGTACGGACCCAGCCCTCATGCGCGGGGTCGACAATCCTCGTGTTAAGCGAAATGACATCGCGCACGTTTGCCTTGTTCTCTATTGTTATCAGGCAGCCTGTTTCCTGGCCCACGGTGGCGCTGAGAAAATTGGCGGGCGGGACGTTGCACGGCCCTATGTCGAGGCAGTTGGCAGGGGAAGCGGATATCCCTATGCCTATAGTGCCTTCAACGTAAATCGTGATGTTGGCTTCGTTGCCCTGCCCATATGCGATGGGAAGAAGTAGCAGGAAAGCGAGAATCAGCCTTCTCATGGGATACAATTGCCCTTGTTTGCTTATATAACAAAACCGGCGCTATTTAAATTTTGCGTCTGTCATTATCTGTCATGAAAGAAGATGTCCTCGTTACAGTGGCTCATTTTGCTGCGGGAATCGTGGCTGGCATTTCATACGGCATCACGCACTTTGCGCCACTGCCGCTTTTGGTCCTTGGGATAGCCGCAAAGGGTTCCGAAGCCATGTCAAAGGAGAAAAAGGACATCAAGTGGTGGTTCTCAAACGGGTTTCCCATTTTCCTCCTTTCGTTCATTGTCGCATGGACATTCGCATTCAACATGGTATAGGATATGCAACGCTCGTATTCTGCAAACGTGCCGGCTGAAGATGGCCTCAAGGTGCGCGTAGCCGGCTGGGTGAGGGAGCTAAGAAGCCTCAGCACACTTCGCTTCATCATACTTGCCGACAGGGAAGGGACGATACAGATAACGGCAAAAGACGGCGTCGTTCCAAAGGATGTTTTTGACCTAATACCAAAGATTGAGAGGGAAAGCGTCATAGATGTTTAC
>JACRMZ010000032.1:4799-5353 GCA_016219455.1 Candidatus Aenigmatarchaeota archaeon | reverse complement strand
GCTTTCTCGCCAGAATAATTATGTTCTCTTTCCAGCCCTTTGGCACGAGGTAATGAGCTACCTCCCGTGCCTTCTGGTACGGCTGCCCGTCATACGTGTGGTTGACGACGTCGAATTTGACAACTTCGTACCCGATTTTTTCGAAAAGCTACTTTAGGGCTTTGTGCGTAAAGACGCGTGGGTGGTCATAGATATTGTTTTTTTTCACGAATTTTGGAAAGCCAATGTTCCTGTATTCAGGCGAAGGCGTATAATTGAATGGCTGGTAGCCGAATAAGAGTCCGAGCCGGTTGTACCATGCGGCCAGATTTGGAGTAGTGAAGAGCGCAAGGCCGCCCGGCCTCAGCACGCGAAGCACCTCCTTGAGGCAAAGCTCCGGTTTCTCTATGTGCTCGAGAACCTGGTTAGAAACAGCAAGGTCAAACTTATTGTCCTCAAATGCCATCTTCTGCGCGTCCCCGACAACCGTTTCGATGTTTTCTGCTTTTGGCGGAAGGTCCTCTTGGGAAATATTGAGAACAGTATATTTGGCCTTTGGGAAGACAGAAAGCCAG
>JACRMZ010000032.1:0-4702 GCA_016219455.1 Candidatus Aenigmatarchaeota archaeon | reverse complement strand
CATTGCGCCCTTCCTGCCGCCGACATCAAGTATCTTCTCGGCCTTTACCGAAAGAAGGTATTTCCGTATCCATGTGCTCATCGTTGGCATAGAAAATGGTTCTCTTTAATGGATATAAAGCTCTTCTGCGTAGCTTATGCCATGAAGATCAACCCGAGGGAAATGCAGAGGATGATGAGGCAGATGGGCATCCAGAGCGAGGAGATTGATGCCCAGCGCGTCGTAATCGAAACGCAGGGGAAGAGGCTCATAATCAACAATCCCCAGATAACTAAAATGAAGATGGGCGGCCAGGAAAGCCTCCAGATTGTGGGGGCAATAACTGAGGAAAAACAGGAGAAATTCAGCAAAGAGGACGTTTCCCTCGTTATGGCCCAGACGGGATGCGGGGAAAGCGAAGCAAAAGCCGCCCTGGAAAAGGAAGGCGACATCGCAAAGGCAATAATTTCACTGTCTAAATAGAAGGCTATTTTTTATCAAGGACAATTTCTATTATCCTGCTGTAAGCAGGTCGTGTGACTAACACGCCGACTAGGATGCCAATTATCGTGGCTATCGCAAATCCCCTCATCACACCGACCCCGACAAAGACCAGCGGCATCATCGCCACTGATGTTACGGCCGCTGATCCGATAACAACTGCAAACGCCCGCTTCACCCGTTCTTTAACGTTAAGCCATTTGTCTTCATCCCCCTTTCCGGCAAGCACTTCATCTGTTATAATGATCTGGTCATTCACACCAGTCCCGATAGAAGCTATAATGCCTGCAATGCTTGCAAGGTCAATCGTCCAGATACCCCGGAATGACGCCGCGAAACCAAGCGTTATGAGCATTTCTGCGATAGCTGTCATCATTATAAGCGGCACGAGTTTGATTTCCCGATAATGCAGGAATATTATGAACGACACCAGAGCAAGTGCAAGGAAGCCTGCTATGTACAGTGATGAGATGAATCCCTGCCCCAGGGATGGGGAAATGGAATCGATTTTCACTGTTTCCAGTTTCGAGGGCAATGAGCCGCCTTTCAGGTAGCTTTGGAGTTTTTTCATCTCATTTTCGGCTTCCTTTTTCGTCGCCTCGCCTCCGCTGATAGCCGGTGTTGTCAGTGCTTGGCCCTTAAGGCTTGACCCTATCCTGAGTGATGACACAGGAATCTTGTCTATGAAAAGATGGATGCTCTCTGTGAGGTACTGGCCGCCAGTGTCTGTGGGGATGTCTTTTGTCACTTCAGCAAACCGCGCAGCCCCAAGATCGGATACAAGAATCTGGAAGTTGAACTGCCATCTTCCGCCTGTTGGTTGAAGCGACGCGCGCTGCGGGTCGGTATAAACGAACCTGATATCGTCGCCGGTGAACGTCTCTGCAGCCAGCACGATTGTTTGGTTGGTGTAATTCCATAGATGGTATGTGGCGTTGCCGTATGAAAACGTGTAGTTCAATTTTATTTCTTTTCCGTTCCTTAACAGGACCCGGTCAAAAACGAATTTGTCGCCCTTGAACGACGCGGTTCCATTGGCAATGTCTATCTGCCGTGTTATGAACGCACCGAAGCTGCCCTGCCTTGCCAGAAGGTCCTCTATCTCTTTTTTCCCGGCTCCCGCTATCTCGACTTGGACATAGTTGTTGCCGCTGACATCGCGGACAGGCTGGAAGCTCATTTCCCTAAGGCCGTAAATGTTCATCCGTGTCTGGAGAGTCGCTATGGTTTCATCGACAACTTCTGCGCCCTTCTTGTCAACGGGATTGAGCAGCGCCCTTGTTCCCCCGACAAGCTCCAGGCCAAGATTTATATTGGAGCCGGCTTTCTTCACTTCAAAACCCAGCGGCTGGTTGTTGTACTCTATCAGGTCAAGTTTGCCTGAATGAAATATCCTTAGAACCCCAGTATACTCGCCAAAGCCTGCAAGGTTTTCAGGCCCCTTTATTGGCACCTCGTTTATTGCGTTGACTTCTTCCCCAATTGAAAGATAACTTCTGGCTGGCGATTCCGGATCTATGGTTGTTATGACTGCGCCTTTTGACCCGGCAAATGGATTTATCACTATAATGCTCCAAACTATGGCCAATGCGAGGAACCAGACCTTCCACTCCTTCACTAGTTTTGAAATCATTTGGGAACCCACCCTTCATCCTGTTTGTCTATCATCCCTTTCTTTGCCATCCACCAGTGGAGTATCCCTGCGTTCATGAACCATGTTGCCGGAATGTCTGCGACCATGGCTATCAGGAGCGTTGAAGATATGTCCCTTATGGCGTTTGCAGACGTCGCAAAGTAAAGCACGGTAACGGCTGCCATAGCCGTTGATGTCATTGTCAGGCCAGTCCGTGTGGCCTCAGTGAGCTTGTCTATGAATTTCCCTTCCTTCCGGAGCATTTTATTTGTCAGCAGGATGTCCGTGTCTATCGAATAGCCGACCATCAAAAGGAGCGCTGAAAAGGCGGCAAGTGAGAGCTCCATCCCAAACAGGCGCATTCCTGCAAGTGCCACGATTATGTCGGCGCAGGCTGCCTGTATAACTGCCAGAGAAGGGGCAACGGAACGGAACATGATGAAGGCGATTATTCCCATGAAGATGAATGCGAGCGCAAACGCGTAAACGCTTTGGGACCAGAACCCCTCTCCGAGTGTCGGCCCGACGACCTGGAAAGAGTACGCCTTTGCGTCTATGCCTGCGGCTTTTAGTTTATTGAGGATCGTTGCCTCATCAATCTCCGCCGGCGCGTTTATTGAAACGCCTTTTGTCGCAACGCTTGTGTACCCCCTGACGCTTGCCCCGTCTATGGATGCCAGGGCCTTCTCGATGTCACTGGGCTCTGCGGTGATATCATCGATGTTCATTTGGACGCCGCCTTTCAACTCGAAGGAACGGTTGAACCATTCGCCAGTTGTCTGGTGGTAGAAAACAAGCGTGCCGATTGCCAGCAGGATAATAACCACATGAAAAATCATCAGGTTCTTCAAACCGATCTTAGAATAGAGCGTCCTGAAGGTAAACATAGAGATTATATCAGATTCACGGATTTAACCCTTCCGATGTCACCTTTAGCATGTACGACGTTGCCGTTTGCGGTTCTGGGGCAGTCGGCGCCTATCTGGCGTCGCTTTTCTCAAGAAAGTATAGCACTGTCTTAATAGAGGAAAACGCCAAAATCGGCTTGCCCATAGCATGCTCCGGCCTCTATAGCAAACGGCTGCTGGAGTTCGTCGATATGGATAAGGACCTCATTGAAAATGAGATACGCGGCGCAAGGATACACGCCGGCGGAAAGACGTTCACATTTTCCCGTGGGAGGATAGAAGCTTATGTTGTCCGAAGAGACCGCTTGGATTTAGCGCTTGCCGCCCAGGCTGAAAAAAACGGCTGCGATGTTTTGACGTCGACGCGGCTTGTCGACTTCTCCGTAAACGGCAGCGTCAATATGGCGCTTTCTTCAGGCGGTTCAGCCAAGGGCATTGAGTCAAAACTGCTTGCAGGCTGTGACGGCCCCCTTTCTACGATAAGGAAAAAATCAATGCTTAAGGGACCGAAGGAAATCCTTCAGGGAGTTTTCTGCTATGCTGATGAGTGCGATTTTTCCGACAGCGTTGATTTATGGTTCGGCGACGTGGCGCCAGGATTCTTCGCATGGAGGATTCCGCGGGGCGAGACTGTCGAGTACGGGTTAGCAACCAGAAAGAATGCCAACGCGCTGTTCAAAAAATTCCTTTCGCAGCAAAAAGCCAGTGTGAAGAAGATGTACGGCGGCTTGATACCAGTCGGGCCGCCAAGGCGCATAATATCCAATGGGGTTTTTCTCTGCGGCGATTCAGCGGCGATGACAAAGCCATTTACCGGCGGCGGCATAATATACGGCTTCACTTCGGCCAAACTTGCGTACGAAAATATTGTCCCCGGCGAGCAAATCACACTGGAAGCGTACCAGCAAAAATGGGAGAGCACACTGATGAAGGAGATAAACATCGGATTGCTTTTGAAAGCCGGCTACTCTTTCCCATCGTTTGTGCACAGGATACTTTTGGGCATCCTTGAAAAACGGCAGAAAAAACTCGATATGGACATGCCATCGTCGATATTCAGCTGAAGTAATAATTGTGTATTACTCCTTGTTACCCATGTAACACTTATAAAGTTCCTTGCCGTCTGGTAATTATGAAAGTTGCAGTGGTGGGAACTGGTTATGTCGGGCTGACGCTTGGGGCCGGCCTGGCCCTAAAGGGGCATGATGTCACGTGCGTTGATGTCGTGAAGGAAAAAGTCGACAAAATAAACTCCAAAGTCCCGCCGATTTTCGAAGAGGGTCTTCAAGATGCTCTCAACAAAACAATAGGGAAGAATCTTGTTGCCACAGTGTCCATCAAAGACGCAATAAAAAAGAGCGGCGTTGTCTTCATCGCCGTTGGCACGCCGTCCAGGAATGACGGAAGCATTGATTTGAAGTACATAGAGCAGTGCGCCGCCGACATCGGCAAGGCGCTGAAAAACGAAACTTCGTACAAGGTAATTTGCGTCAAATCAACGGTTGTTCCAGACACCACTGCCAAAATAGTCCTTCCGATATTGGAAAGGGAAAGCGGGAAGAAGTGCGGCCGCGACTTCGGGCTGGCGATGAACCCAGAGTTCCTCAAGGAAGGAACAGCCATGAAGGATTTTATTGAGCCTGACAGGGTTGTCATAGGGGCTTTTGATGAAAAATCCGGT
>JACRMZ010000003.1 GCA_016219455.1 Candidatus Aenigmatarchaeota archaeon | reverse complement strand
CAGTAGGGTATTGGCCGCCAGCGTCCTTCTCAAGGTATTTTACCATGTCCAGGATGTTGAGCAGGGCTGCCGAGACTCCAAAAAGCGCCTCCATCTCCACGCCCGTTTTCGCTGTCGCATGAACTTCGGTGAAGGCGTCTATGAAATCTTCGCCTAGTTCGAACCGGGTTGATATCTTGGCAAGGGGTATCTGATGGCACATCGGGATCAGCAAGGGTGTGTTCTTTGCCGCCATTATGCCGGCTATCTCCCCCATTACCAGAGGGTCGCCCTTTTTCACCTCGCCTTTCCGTATTTTCCCCATAGTGTCTTTGCTGAGGCGGATTCGCCCGTATGCCAAAGCGTATCTCTTGACATCCTTCTTTTCGCTTATGTCAATCATGTCAATTGATGCCTTCATTGTATATCACCCGTTTTTCCATTGCCTCTTCAAATGATTTTTCGCCGTTAAAGTCCACGAAGACTGGAAGGCGGAGGCACGGTTTCAGCTTGCCATCAGAAGAAAGCCGGATCGTGTTGCATGCCCTGCAAAAGCCCTCCTTGTCCGCCCTTACGATTTCGACTTTTGAACCCTTGAATGAATACTGCATCCGCGACTGCATGCTCCGTTTTTCAGAACTCCCGATTTCAGAAAGCCTCTGTTCCCAGCTATTTAGGGGAGTGTGGTGCCTTTTGTAGTATTCAGAATTCCCCGGGGTCTCTATGAGCTCTATGAGCTGCAGCGTTACGCCGTTTTCCCTTGCAAAACCAATCATCTCCGGGATTTCATGGTCGTTGACGCCTTTGACGACAACCATGTTTATCTTTATCGGTCCGAGCCCCGCTTCCTTTGCCGCATCTATCGCCTCTTTTGTCACAGAGGTGTTCTTTTCCATGTTTTCCCCGATTGAGTCGCAGCCAATGTTCACTCGCGAGAGGCCTGCGTCTTTCAGCGCCTTTGCATGCGATTTGAGAAGGCTGCCGTTGGTAGTCATCGATACTTCACCAATGCCAGGTACGGAAGCAATGCCCTTTATTATGCCGGTTATATCTCTCCTGAGGAGAGGCTCCCCTCCCGTTATCTTGACACGCGTTACGCCGTATTTCGCCGCAACGCGGACAGCATTCACTATCTCGTCTTTTGACACTTCTTTTTCCGAGACGTTGCCCTCCTCGTGGCAATAGCCGCATTTCATGTTGCACTTGTTTGTGATAGATATCCTGAGGTAATCGACGTTCCTGCCGAATTTGTCTAGCGCCACAACAAAGCCCCCGATGCGAGGATCGAAACCTCGTACATAGCTATGAGAAGCACAGCAGAAATCACGGAAAGGATTGGCGGGGAGACGACAGAGAACGCGATGACGGACGACGTTGCGTAAAAATACTTTCTCCAGCTTTTCATGCCATTTTTGTTGACAATACCAAGCCGCGTCAAAAGGGAAGCTGCGAGTGGCATCTCGAAAGCAACTCCTGTGATTGCGGCAATCAGTATCGAGAACGATGCCAGTTTTGATACGCTGAGCAGCGGCGTTGCAACGCCGTTACCATAATCCATGAGCGCCTTTACCGCTAGCGGGGAAATGAACCTGAGCAGCGGCGTTGCAACGCCGTTACCATAATCCATGAGCGCCTTTACCGCTAGCGGGGAAATGAACGCATATGAGAACGATGCCGAAATGAAAACTATGAGAAGGAACAACGGGGAGTATATCGAAAGGAATCTCTTCTCGTTTTTTACAAGGCCCGGTGAGCAAAATTTGTATATCCCCAGCATAATCAGCGGTGACGAAAGCAGAAGAGACCCGGCAAAAGAGGCGTATAGCCTTGTCTGAAGATACTCTGTGGGGGAGAAAGAGATAATCCTCATCCCTGGCGCAAGATGCGATGATGCCATCGCCAGGGAAGACGGGAAAAAGATGTATATGCCAGAGGCTATGATTGCATATATCGCCACGAGTGGGACGAAAATAGCCTTAAGGTCTCTAAGGTGATTTTCTATCCCCATCTTTTGGTCCATCCAAAACCTCCTTCTCCGCCTTTATCGCCTCAAGCTCGAAATCCCTCGCGGCTTTTCTGTATTCAGCGGTAGCTTTTCCCAGCGATTTTGCCACTTCAGGGAGCCTTTTGGGCCCCAGAAGCAGAAAAGCAACAGCTAGGATGAGAAGAAGCTCCGAAGATCCTATCATAGAATCACTTCTTCTCCTCTTTCTTCTCTTCTTCCTGCCCTTCTTTGAAAGCCTTCTTCGCTTTCCCTATCGATTTCGCGAGTTCAGGGAGTTTGCTTGGTCCGAAGAGCACTATAACGATGAGCAGTATTATCAACCACTCTGCACCTCCTGGAACGAACATCTAATCACCTCCTTTTCCTGTTTCAAATTGGAGAAAGGAGGAGAAAAGATTCCCAGACATATTTTACGTATAATACATATACGACTTGTAAATATTCTGCAGGGCGAAAATAATGCAGGATGGAAACACTTGCGAATATATCGGTTGTGATGAAGAAGGAAGTAAAGAGGTTTTTACTCCTGTTTCTGGTGTTGTTTCTGGTTTCATGGGAGCTTTCAGGCTATGCGATATTGGAGATGAAGTCATCGCTGCTCCCCCAAGGATATGAGCTAATAATAACAGAACCCGGTGAATATGTCATGGCGAGGTTTCAGGTGGCACTCGCAATGATGCTGCTTTTTTCCATCCCCATAATGGGTTTCTTTGCATTGAAAATCAGGTTGATAAAGGAAAGGGCGGGGGCAATTGCGCCGTGGGCCGTTGCCGGCTTAGTGCTGTTCGTGTCAGGTTTTTTGGCTACATACCGTTTAATCCTCCCTTCGGCGCTTTCCATACTATCTTCGATGGCTGCAGAGGGCGGAGTTAACTCGATGTTCTCACTTTCGAGTTTCGTGAACTTCTCTGCCATGGCGCTTCTCATATTTTCATTAAGCTTCGAGTTCCCGCTGATTATCATATGGCTTGTCACAAGGGGGATAGTCCAAAGGAGCACATTGAAAGCAAGGAGAAGGGAGATATACGTTATTGTGTTCATAGTCACGGCGCTGATAACCGCGGACCCGACGCCAGTCAGCCAGATAATGCTTTCCCTCCCAATGATAGCCCTGTTCGAGGCCAGCCTCGTAGTGACAGGAATGAGATGATTATGGAAACAAGAAAACTCCAAAAAAATGCTACTGGAAGCTTTATCACAACGTTGCCAAAAGACTGGATTTCCAGCATTGGCGCAAAGGAAGGGGATTTGCTAAAGTTTGCCGTTTCCGGCAACGTTCTGGAGATCAGCGCCACCGGGAGAAGGCCGGAGAAGCGCGCCAGCGCCGACAGCAAGGAAGACGCGGTGGCGCTCTACATTTCAGGGTTCGACATGATAGATACAACGGAAAAAATAAACGTGGAGTTGATAGGCGTTGAGTGTTCGGATGGCATTGCAAGGGTAATGGTAAACATAAACGCCCTTTCACCACAAGAGCTGGTCAAAAGGCAGCATGCGATGGCATACAATCTTTTTGTCAGCGCCGCGAAGGCCGCGTTACTTGACAACAGCAGCCTCCGTGACGAGATATCCAGAATGATGCTGGAAGAAAGGAAGGTCCACCTGCTTGCCCTAAGGAAGTCTGTTGTGGATAAGGATGATATGTCACCGGTCTTTTTTGCCCTTTCCTGCGAGCTTGACGGCATCGCCACAGCGGCCAACGAGCTGTCGGGGGCAAAAATCGATGACACCAGGGCATTTGAAGCGGATTTTGTCGTGGCAAAGGACGCGTTATTCGGCGTTTTGGACGGTTCATCAAAGCCGTTTGCAGGAAAAAAACACGCGGCGCTTTCTGATGCGTTTTGGAGAATAGGGAAAGCGGCGCAGCTTTCCAGAACAATTTACCTGAATCTCAGACTTTCTGAGCGCACTCTCTAGATTCCATCCTTAGGATGCCCTCAGTTATCATTGAAACTCCGCCATAGAATTCGCTGCCGCTTTGCTGGACCTTTCGGAGGAAAGGGACTGCCCACCTCATAAGGTGCTCCTGCATAAATCTTGCCTTTATCTTCTTTGTGTTGTCATCTTCAAGCTCCTTGTTGCACAGATAACCCAGGAAAAATATCTCAAAGCCAATGTGGTCCGGTGGTTCCCCCTGGAAGCTGTCAGCAAGCTTCAATCCTGCTTCCTTGTAGAACGATTTCACGGAATCGGAAACGTCACCCATAACCTGCTCCTCTCCTGCATAAACAGATTCGTATGGCGGCGGTATCCCAGTCTTCCGCAGACCGCGGAAAAGTTTCGTGAACTCCGTTCCCACGTTGCCTTTACTGTTAAACGACCATTTCTCCAGAAGCGAGATTCCAGCCTCAATAGACTCGTCCCATTCCTCTCCTTTTGCAATATCCCGGATTTTAAGAAGAAAGGGAAGAATGCCTTCCCTGAAGTCCTTCTCGAACGTGCGTGTCGGTGGCCGCATGAAAAGGTTGGAGAGGACTGCGTAAAGTTCCCCTCTGACTTTCAACATCTCTATTTCAGGAGTCATATGCCCATTATCAATCCCATTACCTTCCCAAGTACCCACATCCCCGCTATGAAAGTCACAGCAAGCGACACGGGAAGCCCAAGGACAAGAAACGCGACGTTCGTCTTCTTGGGTTTTCCGAAAATGCTCGCTATCACGAATACATAGACTGGTATGAACACTATGCCGAACAGCAAGATTATCCCAATGTCCATCATTCCACCTCCATGAGCGGGTACACTTTTGTGTACAGCATGAACAGTATCCCCGCTATAGCTATGGTCCCTGCAAAGAGCGACCACTCGACCCATGTCGGAACGTAGTTCCCGACTCCGTATGGAAGCCTGTGGTACAGCAGCGACGGCACCACAATAAGGACTCTCTTCACCCAGAGTGCTAGGACGACCAACGAAGCCATCGTCACGGTAGCTTTGAGGTTGAATTTCACAGAGCCCATTCCCTGGAGCCCCAGATATGCCGCTGCCATCGCAAGGCTCCCAATGACGAAGAAGAACATCCCCGAGAACCTCCCGAAGATTATGCTGGAGGATATCTCCTTCTCAATGATTGGGCCAGCGTATTGCGCCGACAAATGCTCGTGCATGATGAACCACAGGTATACCAGTGCAAGGATTGAAAGGACTTTTGAAAGCCCGTTGAATATCTTTTCTGGTATTTCCTGGTCCCATTTGAACACTTTCCTCACAAATGCCGTGACTATTATGACAGCCGCTATCGCGGATGTCAGTGCGGCTGCAAGGAAATACGCCCCCTGCACTGCGCCGAACCAGCCTGCTTGCGAAGACATGAGGCCGAAAAGCCACGGGACGACCGCGCCGCTTAGCAGCGCCATCAACGCTATCAGCGAGATGGCAAGCCATTTGGCCATCTGTTCCACTTTTGGTTTCTCATCCTGCGTGTAGCCGACCATCACGAACTTATAGAACAGTTCTAGGTTCTTCGGCAGTTTCCCCTTAAGCTTCGCTATGTCTTCCCTCATCGTTATCACGAGGTATGTTATGCTCAGCGCAAGGTAAGTCATCACGACGCTCAAATCCCAGATGAGCGGGGAGAACCCGACTCTTTTTGGATAGTTGGCTATCATGTTGAATATCCTGTCTGGGCGCCCGAGATCGAATGTTATGCTAAGGCCCGCCATCATAAGGGCTATTATTGTCACGACCTCCGCTATTCTGGCTATGGGTTTGTAGGAATCAAGTTTGAGCAGACGTATCGCCGCTGAAACAGCGATGCCGCCGTGCGCTATCCCGACATACCAGACGAAAGTGGCAATATAAAATCCCCATGGCGCTCCGCCACCGACTCCAGTGTCCCCTAGTCCTGTCACGGAAAGCCCGTTCCTAAGCTGAG